>NZ_JABFCH010000050.1:0-5798 GCF_017566055.1 Extibacter sp. GGCC_0201
CGTGTCCACCATGGAAATCAGGATCGACACCACCCGGCCCACCGCGGCGTTGGCCAAGGATGGCGGAGGCAGCCTGGTGACCGGCCCAGACGGCAGGTACCAGCACGCGTGCACGGATGACTTGTCCGGAGTCCGCGCCGTAGCCATCCTGTTCGCCCCGGTGGGAAGCCCGGCCCCGCCCCCCACTTCCAAGAGCTGGCAGGATATCAACGGCTACACCGTGCCCACCGATGCGTCCCACTACGACCTCTATGTCTGTGCCACCGACCAGGCAGGGAACCAGGACATCCGGCTGGCACAGGGCAACGTAAAGGTCCACGACACCGTGGAGGCGTCGCTGGATACCGACCAGGGGGCCACGGTCCATGTGCCCGGCTGCCCCAACGCCCTGCGGGCCGTGACGGCCGCGGGCTGCGACGCGGCCTGCCATGCCGGGGCAAGGCGGAGCCTGGAAGAGGGCACCCTGCTGAAGTATGCCTATACCCTGCGCAGCACCGGGGGCGATGCACGGGGGACCTTCACCAGCTACCTGCCCAAAGGGGTGGAGGTGCCATCCGGGAGCGGCCTCACCGTCACCTCGCCCACGGGCCAGGGGTCGTCCGTCACCGGCACCTTCACCCCCGGCACCGGGGCCCATGTCGGGCAGACCCGGGTGGACGGGGCCTACACCTTGAAAGCCGCGGACAGCCCCACCTTAACCTTCGAGCTGGCGTGCCGGGCCCCCCTCTTCGACCACGCCCCGGGGGCCGACCAGGCGTTCGCCCATGCCGGGGGCACGGTAAGCTTCACCATGGACGACGGGTATGCCGCCACCACGGCGCTGAACTCCGCCGTGCACGAGGCCGCCCCCCTGCCCAACCGGGAGCTGTCCCTGTCCAAGACGGTGGCCGGGAAGTACGGGAACCGAGACAAGGCCTTCGGCTTCCGGCTGGAAGCGGAGCATGCCTGGGGGGCGCCGCTTGAGGGCAGCTACCCCTATACCGGGCCCGACGGCTCGTCCGGTCAGGTGGCCATCGAAGGAGGCGTCCTGGCCGGCGTGGACGGGACGGCGGGGGACCAGGTCCTCCTGAAGCACGGGCAGGCCCTGCGCCTCCAGCTGCCCCAGGGCTGCCGGTTCCGGATCACGGAGCAGGCCCTGCCCGGCTATGTCACCACGGAAACGGTGGACGGCGTACCCTATCCGCATTCCGCTCCAGGGGTGGTGGAGGGGGCCCTGGGCCCTGCCGGCGCAGCGGTAGCGTACCGCAATGATCGTCCGTCCCTGCCCCTGACCGGCATCGCCGGGCCGGGCGCCGGCTCCGACACGCTGCTGGCCCTCCTGGCCGGGGCGGTCCTGCTCAGCGGGGCATACGCGTCAGGCAGGAGCCGGGGAAGGGGGAGGAAGGGGAGCGGCCCCGGAGGCGCCGCCTGCCTGCTGGCCCTGGCCCTGGCGTGGGCCCTGCCTGCCGGGGGCGGCATGGCGCAGGCCTCCGGGATGCCGGGGACCCCCGGGGTGGTGGAGGTGGAGCAGTCCTTCCAGGTGGAGGACGGCACCCCGGCCACCCGGCAGTTCGCCTACCGCATGGTACCCGCCACCCCCGGGGCGCCCCTGCCGGGAGGGGCCGCCGGGGCCTATGCCTTCCAGCTGACGGGGGACGAGGCCCTGGCCCTGCCGGAGATCCCCTTCCCGGCCCCCGGCACCTATGTCTATGAAGTGTGCCGGGCCCCCGGGGGCGAGCTGGACGGCTATGCCTACGACGGGGCGGCCTGGACCGTGGAGGCCACGGTGAGGGCGGGCCCCGGCGGGCTGGAGCCGGACTACGTGATGAAGGACCCTGCCGGGTACAAATGCCCGAGGATCGCCTTCGTCCACCGCTACCGGCCCCTGGCCAGCGACCCCTCCCTCCTGGCGGACCCGCCGGTGCGCAAGCAGGTGGAGGGGAGCCCGGGCCAGGACGGCCGCTTCCAGTTCCGCCTGACGGCGGAACGGGAGGCCTACCCCATGCCGGAGGGCAGCCGGGAGGGCAGCAAGGTGCTGACCATCACCGGGGAGGGGGAGGCGGAGTTCGGCACCTGGAGCTACGCCAAGACCGGGACCTACCGCTATGCCGTGGAGGAAGTGGAAGGGGGGGAGGCGGGCTATACCTATGACGGAACCGCCTATACCATCACCGACGTGGTCACCGACCAGTCCGGAAGGCTGTCGGTCCGCCGCACGGTGGAAGACGGCCGCGGGAATGCCGTGCAGGCCCTGGCCTTCACCAACCGGTACCAGGAGCCCGGGGGCGGCGCCCCGGGAGGAGGAGCCCCGGGAGGCGGCGCCATGGGAGGCGATACCCCGGGAGGCGGCGCATGGAGCCTGCTGAAGACCGGGGATGCCGCGCCGCTGCTGCCCTGGCTGGCGGCCGCGGCGGGCTCGGGCATGGCGGCCCTGCTGCTGTGGCGCAGGCGGCGGCGCCGGAAGCAGGCCGGGAGACGGGAGGCGGGGGAATGACCGGGGGGACGAAGGGGGCACCGCCCGCATCCCTGGCCGGGGATGCCCTGCGGCTGCTGGCGAAGGCGGCCCTGCTCTGCGCAGCGGCGGCCCTGCTCCTCACCTTCCCGTACGGCGTGCTCCAGAACCGGGACCGGTCCATGGAGCCCTCCATCCGGGAGGGGGACCTGGTCTTCTACTTCCGGCTCAGCCGCACGTATGCAGCCGGGGATGCGGTGGTGGTGGAGTACCAGGGGAAGGAGCAGGTGCGGCGGGTCGTCGCGGCCTCTGGGGATACCGTGGACCTGACGGAGGAGGGGCTGCGGATCAACGGCTCCTACCAGGAGGAGCCGGGCATCCTGGGGGAGACCCGCCGGTACGAGGATGGCATGGAGTTCCCGGCCACCTTGCAGGAGGGGCAGGTCTTCGTCCTGGGGGACAGCCGGGAGGACGCGGTGGACAGCCGGGTGTACGGCCCGGTGGACGCCTCCGACGTGTGCGGCAAGGTGATGACCATCCTGAGGAGGAGGGACATCTGACACCGGCCCCCTGGCACGCAGGCCGGACACGGACAGGGCACCAGAGGGATACGACAGAGCAAGGACAGAGAAAGATACCAGAAGGAGGAATTCTATTATGAGAAAGAAGAACATCAAGATACTGCTGGCAGGATTGCTGGGGGCGGCCCTGACGCTGCCCATGGGCCAGGCCCTGCCGGCCATGGCGGCCGCCACGGGCGGGACCCCGGACAGCCCGGCAGAGGCATGCTTTTCCAAGACGCTGATGGTGCCCGCAGGGGTGGACGACCCGGCATCCGGGAGCTTCGCCTTCCAGTGGAGCAAGGCGGAGCTGGACGGCAATACGTCAGACGCAGGGCTCCTGCCCGACCTGCCGGCCATCAGCCTGGACCCGCTGGCCGGGGATGCGTCACCGGAGACCGTGGGCGGCAGCCTGGCCTACAGCGTGTCCTCCCCCAACATCGTAGCCGGCGTCACCTTCCCCCAGCCGGGGATCTATACCTACGGCCTGAAGGAGGCCCAGGGCTATAGCGGCAGCCTGCCATCTACGGACAGCATCCGATACTCGGCGGCCGAATACAAGGTCATGGTCCAGGTGGCGCTGGCCGGGGACGGCAGTACCTATGTGGAGAACATCGTCGTGGACCAGGCCAAGGGGGATGGAGGAAGCCCCGGTGACGGCAAGACGGCGCCCGATCCCGATGGCAGCACCCCGGAAGCGAACCCCTTCACCTTCACCAACGGGTATGTCCGCACCGGCGGCGGTACGACCCCGGGCGGACAGGAGGGGGTCCTGGAGCTGTCAAAGCGGATCGCCAACAAATGGACCGGGGCGGCACCGGGCGGGGTCGCCACATCCTTCCCCTTCGGCATCGCCGTGACCAAGGCGGCCAGCGAGGTGGGGGATCCGACCTACCACTATGAGACCTTCGACAGCGACGGTACCAGCACCGGCGCCGGCACCATCTCCTTTGCAGCCGGGGCAGCCACCGCCACCGCAAGCATCACCCTGAAGGAAGGGGAGTACGCCGTGTTCAAGGACTTCCCCGTGGGCACCGCCTATACGGTGACGGAGAACGGCGGCACCGTGCTGCCCAGCTACAACACCAGCTATGAGGTGACGGACCCGGACGGGACGGCCACCACGGTGCCGGGCATGGCTACCGGCAGCCGGACCATCGCCGACTCCACCGGCGCGTACGGCGTGGCCTGCACCAACCGCTACTACAGCACGGAGGTACCCACCGGCATCGTGATGGACAGCCTGCCCTTCCTGGGCCTGATCGCCGTAGCGCTCTCCGGCGCCGCCGCCTTCGTGATCGCGAGGAGACGCAGGGCAAGGGACGCGTCCGGCTCATAGGAGAGGGGCATCGGCATGCACAGGAGGGATGGAAGGCAGCGTGCACAAGCCATCGGGAGACGGGCAGTCCGGGCCGCAGACCGCATCGTGAACCTTACGGTGCTGTCCGCGGCCCTGCTGCTGCTGGCCTATGGCTGCTATGGCCTGTGGGACGCCAGCCGGATCCATGAGAGCGCAGCCCCGGAGCGGCTCGCGGCCTATAAGCCCACGGATAAGGACGGGGCCCTGCCCTTCCAGGAGCTGGCAGAGGAGAACCCGGATGTGCTGGGGTGGCTGACCGTCTATGGGACGGGCATCGACTACCCCCTGGTACAGGGGGAGGACAACCAGGAATACCTGCATACGGATGCCAGGGGGGACTACGCCTACTGCGGCAGCCTGTTCGTGGACTTCCGCAACGACCGGGGGTTCCAGGACTACAACACCATCATCCATGGGCACCACATGGAGAAGGGCGCCATGTTCGGGGACATCGGGGACTTCGCGGACGCCGCCTACTTCGCCGGCCACCGGTACGGGAACCTGTACTACGGGGGCCGGGACCATGGCCTCGAGCTGTTCGCGTTCCTGCAGGCAGACGCCTACGACGGGGGCATCTACCAGCCGGGGGTGGAAGGGGCGGAGGCCCAGGAGGCCTACCGGAAGCGGCTGCAGGACGGGGCGGTGCAGGAGCGGGAGGTGGGCCTGGCCCCCGAGGACCGGATCGTGCTGCTGAGCACCTGCGCCCCGGGGGCCACCAACCGGCGCAGCATCCTGGCCGGCAGGATCACGGAAGAGGCCTATCCGGACCCGTTCCGGAAGGAGCCGCGCCGGGTGGACCGTCGGGGAGGGGCATGGGCCCGGCCAGCCGTGGCGATATCCGCGCTGCTTGCGGCGGTGCTGGCAGGATGGCTGGGAAGGGGCCGCCGGAGGGACAGACGTCCGGGAGGCGGGAGCAGCAGCGGCCCTATACCGGAAGCACAAGACAGGAAGGAGGAGGAACCATGGTGTACCTGATAAGATCGGAACCCACGTTGACGGGGGAAGGGATGCGGCTCCATGCCGGGGGAGGGGCCGTCCTCCTGCCATATGAAGAGATCGTGTGGATCTATATCCGGAAGAGGACAGGGAAGGGGAGCTACCGCTACTATGGCCTGACGGAGACCGACGCATCCGTGACCGGGGAGCTGGTGGTCATAGATAAGCGCAAGGATACGTACCACCTCCTGGAGCAGGGCTCCCGGCAGAAGGCCGGGGAGCTGTTCGAAAGGATCGTGGAGGCGGGCAGCTCCTGCTTTGCCGGGTATGCGCCGGATATCAGGAAGCTGTGCGAGACGGAATTTGAGCAGATGGTGACCGCCTGTGCAGCCTGGCGGAGCATCTTCGGAGGGGGATAGTCCGGGAAGCGGCTGCCGCCTTATCTGAGGCTTGAGCTGGATTTCTGAGGAAAGCCAGCTTTTTTGCCGTATCGGAAATCCCCCGGATTAAA
>NZ_JABFCH010000051.1:0-5373 GCF_017566055.1 Extibacter sp. GGCC_0201
ATCTTCCCTTTCTTGTCGGGCCGCTCGGACTCACAGATGTGGACCGGCTGGCAGCTGGACTTCGCATACATGAGTATCTGAGACAGCGTGTCGATGGGTACAAGGCTGCTTTTAGCAAAAGAGTTATCCAGCTATATAGTTGTGACTAAGAAGAGCCTTCGAATGCTTGTGGTTGAAAACGAAGACGATATTCCCAGGCAATGTTGGGGGATTCCATGTATCGACAGCAGAAGTTTCAGGAGAGAATTTAGCAAAACCATCTTTATCAGTCGGTTTATAGCCATTGACAGCGTTAGAATTGACATTGTATGTTACTGTTCCATCTTTATTTAGCTGGACTTCTGTTGTTTCTCCATTAATCTCAGTAGTATATGTAATCATGCCGTCTTCATTTTTTACGGCTGTCACAGACTGTTCAACCCCATTTACATCAGCCGTAAATGTAATTGTGCTTCCGTTACTCAGCTGTTCAAGCTGTGCATCGACTTCTTCCGCTCCCAGACGGGCATCTACGACTAACGAACGTGGCTGTGAAAAGAAATTCTCCCAGGCTGCGTTGATCTCTTCAGGACTGCTTTCACTGTTGATGTCAGGATTTTCTTCGGAAAATTCGTCATACATTGCCTGCTGGAGTTCTTCCTGGTTCTGAATCTTGGCTTGTATTTCAAAATATTCATCGGAGCCTTCTTCGGCTTCTCTAAGCTGTTGATATAAGTTGCTGACAGTATCTTCCGATGTCTTGAAATATACGGGCAGCTCCACCCCTTCTTCGTTTAGGCCGAGTCCCTCTTTGGCGTTAGCTATGTATTTCTCATAACCGGCGATGATGCCTGCGTTAGTCTCTGAGTTCTTTCCGCCCTCTGCCTTTTGAAGCACTTCCAGTTCATCTATCTGAGCCTGTATGGAGGCCTGGTCGTATTCAAATTTTATATGGACAATCTGTTCTTCTGTCAGTTGGGATAAATCATCGGTATACGTAGCATAATTTTCATCCCATCCTTCGATGAGGCTTCCGAGCCTGTCTTTAGAAGCGCCGTCACTCATGGAATCGTAAAGCTCTTTGATGCCATCGAGCGATGACTCATATTCCTTCATGCCCTCACCGCTGAACATGATACCGTCGAATTCATATCCGTAGTCTTCCATATTGTGAAGGATGGTGTCTACTACTTCGGTGTTTACGCCGAGAGCTTTGGCAGCTTCTGCCGTAGATTCAAACTTGGGGACAATCTTGCCGGTTGCAGCATCGATATCAACCAGGTTCTTCCCGACGGTGCCTTCTGTCGCTTCCAGATCTGCTGCAAAATTATGCATGCTATCAAGAGGATTGTCCGTATCAAACCACCGTTTGACTTGGGTATAGCTCTTTTCCCATGCGGCTTTATATGCTTCAGCCTCGGTTGCATAATCACCTTGGGTAATTTTCTGCGGAGACATCCACTGCGCTACGGCCTGAAAGTCATCCGTGCCAATCTTGCCCTCTTCATACATCTGCTGTGCCTTGTCGATATAGCCTGCCATGCTCGTCCATTTATCTCCGGCATTTTCCGAGGTAAATGCTTCTTGTACGCCTTCATAGGAACCGTCGATACCGCTGATTGACTCTTTCGCTTCTTCTGCGGATTCTGCCAGACCACTGAAATAATTCCTGAATGCATCCCCCTTTCCCTTGCCTGTCATGCCAAGGTCGCTTAGGGTAAGACCCATATTATGCAGGACATCGACGACATCTTCTCCTGACTTTGCGGCTTCCAGCAGCCGGTCTTTTATAAAGTTCTTGCCTGTCGTTCCATCAAAGAAATCATTGATGGACTGCTGCCATTGGTCTTCTTGAGAGAGATCCATATTATTAACGGAATTCAGAGCTTTTTTGACGGATTTGAACTGTTCTTCGTAGCCGACTTCAGCTATCAGCCCTTCGCCGTCTTTCGAGAAGCTGGCGAGAAGTGTAGACAGGTCATTCTGCTTTGTGTCCAAGTCAGAAGTCAATGTCTTTATAGCAGTGCGGTAGCTGTTGATATCTTCTTCTGCCTTTTTCCAGTCAGAGCTTCCGGGGTCATAGCCGGCCTGTTTACTCTCGAGTTCTGATATGGCCTTTTCATATTCTTTGATGGCGGCAACATTTTCCATCGTAGCGTCTACAACATTGACGTTACTTACCTGTCCCTGGTAGGTCCTCTTTCCTCCGGGCACTTCCTGTGCGACTTTCTGCGCGACTGATTGCTTTCCCATGTTCAATGCGTCTCTGGCATCAGAAGCGGACAGCTTATGCTGCTGTTCTGCCAGTGTTTCCTTTAAAGCAGCCTGTCGTTTTGCTTCATCGCTGGCGCGCTTGGCTTTCTGGACTTGGGAATTTTCAGCGGCAGATAAATCTGCTGTATTCAGCTTCTCATATAAATCGTCAATAGAATCATTCGGTTTTATCTTAATGTTGTTAGCTTCTGCTATGGAAGCGAGTGTCTCCTTATATGACTCTGCCTGAGAATTTAAGGCGTCTAATTCAGACTTCGTCCCATTAAAATTATCCAGATTGGCCTGCGTATTCTTCAGTGCGGAATCATAGGATAGATTATACGCGTCGGAGAGCTTGTTGAGTCCTGTGTAAAGCAAAGCAACTGCTCCAACGGCTAGTGTTGCCTTTCCTGTGAAGGAGTCTAAGACTCCTGCTATTTGTGGTGATAGGGATTCTTTTGCCGTTTTAAAAGTTTCTTTTAAACTTCCAGATGCAAATGCGTCTCTAATATCTGCAAAGGATGATTTAAGTGACTAAGCATAAACTACTAATTATATTGTTGTTTATAATTGGCAGTGATATAATCTTATCAGGAGGTGATATAGGATGGCATTAATAAAGTGTCCCGAATGTAAAAGAGAGGTATCAGACAAAGCAGAAGTATGTATCCACTGCGGCTATCCAATAGTAAAACAAAGAGATTATAACGCTACAATACAGGAAAAGTCAGGTCCATCAAGTTATAAAATTAGAATGATTGATGTACATGATAACAAAGAAAGTAGGGCGGTTCTACTCATGCGTATGATAGCTGGGATTAAGCAACCAGAAGCATCTATATTAATTCGAAAAAATTACAGTCCGATTATTATGGCCGGCTTAAGTATGGAAAATGCAGAAGTAATTAAACGTATTTTTGAAAACGAAGAAATCAACGTCGCTATCGAACCAGATAATGACTCAACACAAAGAACAACTTTAAATGTGAATGCTAAAGGCAAGATAGGTGTGGAGGCGATAAACTATTTCATACCCAAACAGGATGAGAATGATTTCCTATTCTGCCCGAGATGCCGATCTAAGCTGGTAGAGACGGTTACGATATCAGCAACTCAAGGGTTTGTGAAACCAGTGAATATCTGTAAAAAATGCGGTCACAAATGGAACATAGGAAAATGATAGAGAGTATAATCGTGTTTCATTATTAACAAACAGCGCTGAACATTAGGAGGTGATTTAGAATGGCATTAATAAAGTGTCCCGAATGTAAAAGAGAGATTTCAGACAAAGCAGAAGTGTGTATACATTGTGGTTATCCGATAGCGAAACTAGGAGGTTGCAGCGATACAAAACAGGAACATACAAGCCCATTACTTTACAAAATCAGGGTAATTGATATACCTGATCAAGATAGAAAAAGTATGGCAGTTGCTCTGACTTGTACTATAGCTGACATTAGACTAAGAGAAGCATCAGCATTGATTGAACAGAATTATAGCCCAATTATTATAGCAGGTCTAAGCATGGATGACGCAGAAGTAATAAAACGCATATTTGAGAATGAAAGGATTGGCGTTACTATTGAACCTGATTATGAGTCAACACAAAGTACGACACTGGATTTGAATGCTAAATGTAAACTTGGTGTAGAGGCGATAAACTATTTCATGCCAAAGCAGGATGAGAATGATTTCCTATTCTGCCCGAGATGCCGGTCGAAGCTGGTTGATACGGTAAGCGTAACCACCTTCTTTAGCTGGGGAGAACCTATGAATGTTTGTCAAAAATGCGGATATGAATGGAAACCTGGAAAACGGTAGGGAGCATAACCTGTTTCATTCTTAACAAACAGCGCTGAAGACTAGGAGGAACAATATGGCATTAATAAAGTGTCCAGAATGTAAAAGAGAGGTATCAGACAAAGCGGAAGTATGTATCCACTGTGGCTATCCAATAGCAAAATTGAGAGGTTGTAACGATATCATACTAGATTCAACAGATTCATCAAAATACAAAATCAGAGTAACAGATGTACATGAATATGGTAATAGAGCAGTTGCACTTGTAGGTATAATAACTAGACTTAATACAATGGAGGCATCTAAGTTAATTGAAAAGAATTACAGCCCAATTATTTTAGCTGGGCTAAATATGAAAGATGCAGAAGTAATCAAAGAAATATTTGAGACTAGGGGAATCAGTGTCGTTATTGAACCCGATAATGAGTCAACACAAAGTACAACCTTAAATCTGAATGCTGAAGGAAAACTGGGTGTGAGGGCAATAAACTATTTCGTACCCAAACAGGATGAGAATGATTTCCTATTCTGCCCGAGATGCCGTTCGAAGTTGGTGGAGACGGTTACGATATCAGCGACTCAAGGGTTTGTGAAACCAGTGAATATCTGTAAAAAATGCGGTCACAAATGGAACATAGGGAAAAGATAGAACTGTAAATTACTGTCTCTATGCCAACAAACGTAAGTAACAGAAAGAGACGAGCACTGTTACTGACGGGTAATATTAATATGCTTAAGCATAACACTTAAGACTATACATTAATAGCTGACAGTATAAGGTCGTGCCAACTACAAGGATGGGTAGTCGTTGAATATCCTCTCTGTTAAGGATTCTTATGCCATATTATTGGTTTATGCAATCCAGACAATTAGCCAGAGAGTGTACTGCTGATTGGGACGTCTATGTAATGTATTACATAGTTTGCCATATGAATTTTCAAACCATACCATATGCTGTCGCCAGCTCCGTTTCGGTTTCATATAACTTTCCGTTCCAGCAAAGAGGAATTACCAGCCCTCCAATACTCCTTTGGGTATATTTATTGAACCCCCATTAACACAACTTGTTGATGACACCATATTTGTCATTTCCTTATTGTGAAGTGGACTCACTTATTTGTGTAACCCTGTGATTCATGGGTTAATCCAGGTTCAGTGGTAGTCGTAGTCGTTTCGATAAATCACTTATATTTCTAGCGCTTGATGAAATTGTATTGAATAGAGACAAGCCGTCTAGCAATCCGCTCGTATCCATCTCCACCGGCACCTTCGCAGGCGCCCCGCTTGTGACGCTGTTCACCGCGGACTGAAGCTGTCCGCTTAAGGCGGCGCTGTCAATCT
>NZ_JABFCH010000052.1:0-4158 GCF_017566055.1 Extibacter sp. GGCC_0201
GTGTCGCCGGCATCGGTATCAGCAACCAGCGGGAGACGTCCCTTGCATGGGACCGCACCACAGGCGCGCCCCTCGGGCACGCCATCGTGTGGCAGTGCGCCCGGGCGGCGGACATCTGCGAGCGGGTGGAGCGCCTCGGCGAGGCGGAGCGCATCCGCAGGGCCACCGGCATGAACCTCTCCCCCTACTTCCCGGCGTCCAAGATCGCCTGGATACTCGAACATGTGGAAGGGGCCAGGGAGAAGGCGGACCAGGGGGAGATCTGCCACGGCACGATTGACAGCTGGCTCATCTACAAGCTGACCGGTGGGAAGTCGTACAAGACCGACTACTCCAACGCCTCCCGCACCCAGCTGTTCAACATCTTCGAGCTTGCGTGGGACGAGGGAATCTGCCGGCTCTTCGGCATCGATCCGGCGAACCTGGCCGAGGTATGCGATTCGGATGCGGACTTCGGGGAGACGGACGTGGAAGGGCTGCTCCCCCGCCCGGTGCCGATCCACGGGGTGCTCGGGGATTCCCACGGCTCCCTGTTCGGCCAGGGCTGCTTAAAGCCCGGGATGATAAAGTCCACCTACGGCACGGGCTCCTCGATCATGATGAACATCGGGGAGGAGCCGGTCCTAAGCACCCACGGGGTTGTGACGTCCCTTGCGTGGAGCATGGGCGGTAAGGTGAACTACGTGCTGGAAGGGAACCTGAACTACACGGGGGCGGTGATCACGTGGCTGAAGGACGACCTGAAGCTCATAAGCTCGCCGTCAGAGACGGAGGAGCTGTCGGGGGAGGCGGTGCAGGACGACAGCCTGTACCTCGTCCCGGCATTCTCGGGGCTTGGGGCGCCGTACTGGGACAGCCATGCGGCGGCGGCCATCGTAGGGATGACGCGCACGACAGGGAAAGCGGAAGTGGTAAGGGCAGGCGTGGAATGCATCGCCTACCAGATAACGGACATCGTGAAGGCGATGAGCGAAGATGCACAGGTGAAGGTGGAAGAGCTGCGTGTGGACGGGGGGCCGACGAGGAACCGGTACCTGATGCAGTTCCAGAGCGACATCGCAGAGGCGGCGGTACAGGTGCCGGATTCGGAGGAGCTGTCGGGCATCGGCCCGGCGTACGCGGCAGGGCTTGCCCTCGGCGTGTGGGATGAAAGCATCTTCGACAGATTGAGACGGGTAAAATATGAGCCGCATATGGACGGCGCATTGAGGGATAGAAAGTACCAGGGCTGGAAATCAGCAGTCGGAACTATATTAACGAGGTAAGACACTTAATAAACCAAGAAAAGAGGTAGACAGCAATGGAAGGAAAAATGAAAGTATGTGTTTTGACAGGAAAGCAAAAGCTGGAATGGGTAGAGCGCGACATACCGCAGCCAGGCAAGGGCGAGCTTCAGATCAAGCTTGAATATGTAGGCGTGTGCGGCTCTGATCTTCATTTCTATCAGGAGGGGCAGCTTGCGAACTGGACGTTAGACGGCCCGCTAGCCCTCGGACATGAACCGGGCGGTGTGGTTACCGGAATCGGAGAAGGAGTGGAGGGATTTGAAGTCGGTGACAAAGTGTCGATCGAGCCGGCAGTGCCATGTGGAAAATGCGAAGACTGCCGCAAAGGCAATTATAACCTGTGTCAGAATATAAAAATGCTTGCCATTCCGGGAGAGCGGGACGGTGTGAATGCGGAATACTGTACACATGACGCCAGCATGTGCTACAAGCTGCCTGAGAATATGTCAACTCTGGAAGGCGCTATGATAGAGCCCCTTGCAGTCGGTATGCACGCCACAGAACTGTCAGACGCCAGAATCGGCGAGACGGCAATCGTCCTTGGGAGCGGCTGCATCGGACTGTGCACGGTCATGAGCCTGAAAGCCCGTGGAGTCAGCGAGATCTATGTGGCGGATGTGATGGACAAACGGCTCGAGAAGGCCATGGAAGTCGGAGCGACAAGAGTATTCAACAGCACAAGAGAGAGCATCGAAGAGTTTGCCAAGACGTTACCGGGCGGCGGTGCGGACCAGGTATATGAGTGCGCGGGCAACCGCGTCACGACGCTACAGTCGTGCAGGCTGATCAAACGTGCCGGAAAAGTGACACTCGTAGGCGTTTCGCCGGAGCCGGTCCTGGAGCTGGACATCGCGACGCTGAATGCGATGGAGGGCATCGTCTATTCCGTATACCGCTATAGAAACCTGTGGCCGAAAGCAATTGCCGCCGTTTCCTCAGGGGCGATTCCGGTAAAGGATATCGTATCCCATGAATTTGATTTCAAGGATTGTATCGAGGCCATCGAATACAGCCTGAACCATAAGGATGAAGTAATAAAATCAGTCGTCAAGTTTGTGTAAACTGTACATAAGAACGGTATAAAGGGAGAGAATTCGCTCATTCTTTATACGGGGACAGTCTCTTTTTGCATGGAGGAGCCTGTCCCCATTCACATTTTGGAAAAAACAGGAGTAGACATTATGAAAAAAACAGCAGTGCTATTGGCAGCATTAATAGCTGCAGCATCACTTGCAGGCTGCTCGGATAAACTGTCGGATGATTATGTAACCGTAAATGAATACAAAGGGATCGAAGTCGAAAAAGTGGAAGTTACAGAGACGACGGAGGAAGAGATAGATAAGGTGGTAGCAAGGATGATGGAAGGGTATGTGGCACAGCATGACCTTCCGGAAGATACGCAGATTACGGATGAAATTGTAAAAGAGACGCTATCGGATACGGCAGAGACAGTAGAAGAGTACAGAGCAGACCTCCGCAGACAGATAGATGCGGCAAAAGAAGACGCTGCCCGGGAGAAAATAGAGACGAGGGCCTGGGAGCAGGTGATCGATAAGACAGAAGTCAAGAGCTATCCGAAAGACCGAATCAAAGAGGTGAAGAAGCATCTGGAAGGTCAGTATGAAGCGTATGCAAAAGAAGCGGGGATGGAATACGAGGCATATATGGAGGCCCTTGGAATGACAGACAAAGAGCTGGACAAGGCGGCAAAGGCATCTGTAAAGCAGGAGCTTGCAGCAGATGTCATAGCTGACAGATACGGGCTGAAGCCAAATGAAGAAGCGTTCCAGAAGGCACTGGAAGAATACGCCGAAGAATACAAATTCGCCAATACGGATCTCCTTCTGGAAGCAGTATCTGAAGAAGAGATGCGGCTCCTCGTAACACAGGATAATGTTAAATCCTGGATTGCAGACCGCTGTAAGCTAGTAGAAGCATCCGAAGAGACGAAGGCGGAAGATTCGGAAGAGGAGGCGGACAAAGCGGATACGAAGGCAAATGAGGATGGAAAAGCTACGGCCCGATAGAAGGAGGTGATGGAACTTATGAAGACAAAAGTAATCATGGTGCGCCATGGAGAGACCGAATGGAATGTACGCTGCAAGTTTCTCGGAAGTGTAGATATCCCATTAAATGAAAAAGGAAGAAGGCAGGCCGGGTATGCGAAGGAAGCGCTGAAAGACGAACAGATAGACGTCATCTATACAAGCCCTATGAGGCGTGCCCTTGAGACAGGGGAAATCATACGGGGCAGCCGGACACTTCCCATACTGCCGGACGAAGGGCTTCGGGAAATCTGCTGCGGCAAGTGGGAAGGGCTCGACGGCAGAGAAGTAGAAGCAAGATATCCGGGCCAGATGGCACTGTGGAGAGATCATCCTGAGAAGATTAAGATTGAGGGCGGCGACACGTTTCAGGAAGTGTCAGACCGCATAATCGAGGCATTCTGGAGAATCGTAGGCAGCAACAGGGGCAGGACCATCCTCATAACATCCCACATGATCTGCCTGACGCTTCTTCTGATGCATTTTGAAGGCAGGCAGATCAGTGAGATATGGGATGTAAAGCCCATAGGTAACGCTGCGCTTACTATCGTGGAAGTGTCTGACGATGATAAAGTTGAGATAATATCCTGGAGTGATGACAGCTTCGTTCCCGAAGAGGATAAAAAGGGCAGCGCGCTCGTGGCAGGAAGACACCGCCCAGGTCGAGAATCAGATGAATAAAATATAAGAACAGCAGGCAGAACGGCTATCCGTTCTGCCTGCTGTCCTTATGTGCTTACCAGATACCAAAAAAGGTGAACAGACCGGGTAAATGGTAAAAATAACCAGATGATTTGATGTTACGGCATGCTATGATAAAAATCAAA
>NZ_JABFCH010000053.1:0-3824 GCF_017566055.1 Extibacter sp. GGCC_0201
GCGTTCCGGGACCGCAAGGGGAACCCGGTCCACAGGGAATTCCTGGTTTGCAGGGAGAACCTGGCCCACAGGGCGTTCCGGGACCGCAAGGGGAACCCGGTCCACAGGGAATTCCTGGTTTGCAGGGGGAACCCGGCCCACAAGGGGAGCCTGGTCCACAGGGGGAACCCGGTCCACAGGGGGAACCCGGTCCACAGGGGGAATCCGGTCCACAGGGAGAGCCTGGCCTACAGGGGGAACCCGGCCCACAAGGGGAGCCTGGTCCACAGGGGGAACCTGGCCCACAGGGCGTTCCGGGACCGCAAGGGGAACCCGGTCCACAGGGGGAACCTGGTCCACAGGGAGAGCAGGGACCGACAGGTACCTTTGATCCTGGAGATGTTCTGTTCTATATAAATGGCAATGGTGGTCCAATACCCATAAGGTTTGGGGAAGATTTGAACTTCATCTCTCCCAATTTAGATATTTTCTTATACGACAATCCGGCCACAGTGGAAATCAATGGCAGGGCAATGGAAACTGCATTTGGCGGTCTATATTCCGATACTGTCCAATCGTTTGACTTTACTGTCAGCAATCAAGTTGAACAGATACAATTCAATAACTTTATGCCATCCTTCAATGTTGGGACTAATCAGAATGAATTGCAGATTTATATACCAGGGGAATACGAAATCAACTATATGATTCGAATAGACCCAGTTGAGATACCAGACCAGACAATATCTGCGGGCGTACGTCAAGATGGCAGTTTCATAGACTCCACATTGCAATATGGCACACTTTCAACAACCGGTAACACAATCTTACAAGGAAGTGTCATTGAATTCCTGAGCGGCCAGGTTGATTTGGCGTTTCGTTCCACCGGTGCTGCAGCCTTTGAGCTGGCTTCGCTTACAAATGCCACGCTTTCTATAAAACGAATTACTCCATTACTATAAAAAATAGTGTCGGTAAACTTAGAGCACGATATAAGAATAGATAAATCAACTTGACAGATTCGACATTAAAATTTAGAGTATAGGAACAAGAATATTCGCCTTCGGCGGATAAGGCGAACAAAGATAAAATGAGGTAGCAAAATGATATTGAAAACGGAGCGTCTTGAATTAGTACCATTGCTTCCCTATCAATTAAAATTGTGGGTAGAGAACCTACCAAAGCTGGAGAAAGACTTAAATTGTTCTTATCAAGCAGAGCCTATGGAGGGACTTTTTCTCGAAATTGTAAAAGGACAATTAGAAAAAACAGAAAAGTATTCTAACGATTACTTATGGCATAGCTTCTGGTTTCTGGTTCACAAAAGTGACCGGGTTGTCGTTGGTTCCGCTGATTTCAAGGATATACCGAATGCGGATCGAGAGGTCGAAATCGGCTATGGGTTGGGAAAAGAGTTTGAGCACAACGGATACATGACAGAAGCGGTGCAAGCCATGTGCAGGTGGGCTTTGAAACAAGAAAACGTGACCCATATTATTGCAGAAACGGACATTGACGGGTTTGCATCACAACGCATTTTGCAACGCTGTGGTTTCGTTGAAAAAAGGCGGGAAGAAACAATATGGTGGCGACTATAAATATTTTGCTGAGTCCACCTTATTGGTAATAAGCGTACGAATCATTTTGCTGCTTTCATTTGTGGCAAGCAGGGCACAACGGTACACACTGTTTTGCGGGAGTGCATTTACTCCCGCCCTGCTTACTACGATTGTTCCCCGACAAATGAGAATTGTCAGCGTTGAACCACATAACAATAATGCGGCATATCTACACCTTTGTAATGCTTTGTCCATGTGCCTGCCATTGTCATCCCGTTACTTATGGCTACGTTTTGAGATGCTATATTTGTATCTCTGATGATAGAGCAAACTACCTCTGCCTTTAATACTTCAAATGCATACTTTTTACACGCCTTTGCCGCTTCGGTGGCATACCCTTTATGCCAATATAGTCGATTGAAAAGATAACCTATTTCAAGTACCTCCTCATCTTTCCAGGGCTGCATTGTAAGCCCGCACTGCCCAATCATTTCATCGGTTTCCTTTAGAATAACTGCCCATAAACCAAAATTCCATTTTTGATAACGGGAAATTTGTCTATTGAGCCATTCTTGGACTTCATCCTCACTGAATGCACCCTCATATGCGTACATTGTATCTTCATCTTGTAAGATTTTACACAATGATTCAAAATCAAATTGATTCATCTCACGCAGATATAATCGCTCTGTTTCGAATATCATATTTACCTCCCAAAATCAAAATTTGTCGCTCTACTCAGATTATATAAAAATAGCGTCATGCTTTCTGACTTTTATCGTACCACAGATAAACGATGATATGCGAGAAACTTTTATTTTAAGCTGTTCTCTCATGGTGTCTTAAACATTTATGAGGGCTTGTAAGAAGATTTTCATTTATTAAATCTATAAAAAATAGTAAATTAAGCTCTTTTGAACAATATGGTTTTGGGACGAAGGGGATATTAGAAACGCCGAAAACCCGCATTGTTCTGTATTCTAAAAGGAAGCCATAAGAACCGGGTGGAAAATCTGGGGCTGTATGCAAGGTTGTATCGCCTTCAGAAAGGCAGCTTAAAGTGGGCAGTGCAAAGGTCTCTATTGCAACTCTTTAAGAAGAAACTCTGTATATAACAGTTGATTATTATATGTGATACACTTACAGAAAACCTGTAAGGAGGATAAAAACATGAATTTACAAAAATTAGTGTCTGCATATCTGGAATACTGCAAATATCGGAAGGAGCTTGACGAAAAGACATTAAAAGCTTATCGCATCGATTTGAAGCAGTATTTTGAATTTATTAACTGTCAGTCTCCGAAAAGAGAGGAGATTGAGTTATATATTACTGATTTGCATAAAAAATATAAGCAGAAGACGGTAAAAAGAAAACTTGCTAGTATAAAAGCATTTTATAATTATTTGGAAGAGGAAGAGATAATTAAAGAAACTCCTTTTAGAAAGATAAAAGTAAAATTCAAAGAAAGCACGATACTTCCCCGGATTATACCAAGAGAAGAGATAGAATGCCTGTTAAATTATATGTACGCATACTCTAAAATGCTTCATAAAGATGCGTATAGATACTGGCTCAGAGATATTATTGTTGTAGAAATATTATTTGCAACTGGTGCGAGAGTATATGAGATTTCCAATATACGGGCAGACTGCATCAGCCTGCATTCAGGCTTAATCAGAATAATGGGAAAAGGAGGTAAAGAGCGTCATGTACAGTTGACAGAACCTTCTGTTCTGCAACTGCTGAGGCGATATTACGATGCAAACAAAGAGATGATAAAGAAAAGTGGTTTTTTTTTCGTAAATATGAGAGGCAGCAGGTTTACCGAACAGTCTATAAGGCTAATGATTAAAAAATACTCGAATCTTGCAGGGATAGAAAGGAAGATTACGCCACATATGTTCCGCCACTCATTTGCGACTTATCTGATTGAAGAAGGGGTAGATATAAGCTGCGTCCAGCAGATTTTAGGACATAGCTCTATAAAGACGACGCAGATATATATCCATGTGGCAGCCAGGATACAGGCGGAGATTTTGGAGAAGATGCACCCGCGGAAGAAGATGAACATAAAAAACGCTGCCTGATTTGAACTAGATTATATGAAAATGATTGGCCGGCTGAAAGGGGCGGTCTTTTTGTGGTTATTGGAAATGTGGAGCTTAAATAATAATGGATAGTTTTCTGATTTGGCATAGAAAAATATGGAAAAAACTGGTATAATATATTTGATAATTCGTAGTTATCCTTTTTGTTTTGTTAAACTAATACATTATTAAATACAG
>NZ_JABFCH010000054.1:0-2025 GCF_017566055.1 Extibacter sp. GGCC_0201
GATAATTCGTAGTTATCCTTTTTGTTTTGTTAAACTAATACATTATTAAATACAGGAAAAATTATGGAAGAGAAATATACATTACCTCAAAACTTAGTACTTCTCATATCTGGTGTTCCCGGTGTAGGAAAAACTACACTTTCCGCTGAACTTCTTAAAGCATATAAAGAATTCCGACTTGTCGAAGAGACTGATGTGATTCGTGAAATTTTAAGAGGATATAATTGTTATTTATTTTATGAGTATGGTTTTTTACAAGATAATATTTATTCACATAATAGATTTTTAACTTACGACATGGCAAAAGAGCAATGCAGAATTATGAAAAATTCTATTATAAATATCATTCAGCGTCAACAAAGGAAAGAGATTCCTTCTATTATAAATGGTGTACATATTATTCCAGAAGAACTATATATACACCTAAAGGTTCCTAACATAATATATATTAATTTGTATGTAGATTCAGAAGAGAGTCTATGGGAACGCTTAAAAAAACGAAATCCTCAAAAATACAAATTAGAATGTGTACCACTTTTATACCAAACCAATATAGATTTAAAGAATAGTATATTACATTTAAGTGAAAAGATTCATGGTTATAATATTAATGTAAGTTTGAGTTCTATATCGGAAACATTAGGCGAAATAGAGGAAATTTTTCATCAATTATATAGTGATTAATCCCATCTGTAATGGTAAGTATGTATGATCTACATGGGAGCGCGATTCTCTGTTTTATACAATACCAGAAATATCAGTCAAGACTAGAAATCTCCACTTTGACTGCATTTCAGTTTAAAATAAATTTTTAGCATTATCCCAAACGGCACAATACTTTTCAATACATTCTTTCCCTCTCTTGGAAGTTGCACTAAAGACTTCAAATTTTGTATCTGTCATAATTTGAGGAGCACCATTTTCATCAAAATGTGGTTTAGAATAAATGATACAGTTATCTAGACGGATTATAATTTCTTCTCGCCTATTTGAATATTTGCGAAAACATTTTTGTAAAATAGGATTATCACCAATTTGATATTTGGCTCTTTTAATTGTAGCATCTAATTCCTGTAAAAAAATATCCTGCTGTTTATGTGCAAACTTTACTTCTTCTGCTTCAGGATTCAAAAACATACATCTAAAATCAATGCCAGACATATTTTCTGTTACAGATTTTTCTTCTAAATATTCAAATAGCTCTTTGTAATTTCCACCAAATAATTTCATGTTTTTTCTTCCGTAAATCCACAAGTATTTGCCGGTATATAAGAATGATTGCACAATTGCTTTCCATAAATCAAATGTTTCAAATCCTGTCATAAAGTATGCTGTTTTATTTCTATAAATAGGACTCTCTATTTTAAAAGAATTATTGTTTAACAACACATCAACAAAATCTTCACATTGTATATCTACTTGTCGATGTTTATCTTTTATCTTTTCTACATTTTTAATAAAATTTGAGAGAATATTTCTCGTATACGAAGAATCACGCAATCCAAAACACTTTATAAATGATGTTTCAAAATCTGTACTATTTATATTAATTTCTCGAGCAATATTCATTGGATTATCTATCCATGAATGCCAATTGACATCATTATCAAACAACAGTGGAATAACCTTTTTGTTAAGTCCACAAGCAAAACCTGCTTCATAAAGCAGCCATGGCGATTTTTTGTTTTCCTTAGTAAAACAAAGTAATAACAAATCACATTCTACGATTTTTTTGATTATTTTTTCTTGAACCTTTTCACCTGCTGCAATATTTTCCTCTGACATAAATACATTTGAATGAGGATTAAGACTTTCTAGGAGATATTTTATTTCCAATGCAAATTCTCTACTTTTAGCTTTGGACCAGCTCACGAAGATATTTGACATATTATATATTCTTCCTTTCCTTTTGTCAGTTCGATATATCCTGTTAAATTCAGGGCCATATATCGAAAGGCTTATATTAATGGATTTTAAAATAGCGGTTTTTATTATCCAAAACAAAAAGGATAACTACGAATTATC
>NZ_JABFCH010000055.1:0-1886 GCF_017566055.1 Extibacter sp. GGCC_0201
CGGGCTGATCTCGCCTCTGTTTTTAAAGTCCTCATTGAACCAGGAGTAGCTGCCCAGGGCTAGCGTCCCTCCCGTTTCCGCTTCGATCGTCTCGGCTCTCTGCCCTGTCACCTCCCCATTTTCGTCAAAGCTTAATATCCGGGGGTGCGTGTATCCCCACTCAGGCGTGACACCGAATTTGAATGAATATTGATCGTCAGCGGCACCGGGGATCCCCGTGCCGGACGGATATTCTTTGTTGGCTATGGACTGCTTGTCTAAGAATACTCCCCCTGGTCTGATTGTGCGTTTGTTCCGGCTCCCGCCGGCTCCGCCAGTGTCATTTGGGTCCAGCATCAAGTACGAATCCGCCTCATCTCCTGCCGCTTCGATAGATACCTTGTCTAAGCCACGGAAATAGTGGGAGCCTTGTACGCTGCTGCTAGACTGCGTCTGTAGATAGAAGCTGTTTTTCATATTGCTGATTGTTACTATGGCCCTGAAATCATAATGTACTGTCGTGTCGGTTATGAGCTGCGCCTTCTTAACCTCGATCTTTATCTGGGCTCCATTCCCTGCAGTATAGCTTTCCGTTATCTGGGCCGCGCCTGTATCGCTCGTATCTTCCCAGGATGGGTCCCAGAAGTTGAACGTTTCATTTATCGGATGCGATGCAGAATAATCCGCGCCGTTCGGGAAGTAGCTCAGGGTCAATGTAGGGGACGGCCAGAAAAAGAATTTAGGGGAGTCCGCTGTTCCCCTGCCGCCGGCACGTTTCATGCGATATTCAAAGTGCATTACATCGCCGCTTCCAAATGTCCCGGTTGATATCTCTTTTTCTCCGGTGCCCATCAATACTTTTTTCGTATCGCTGCCCCGTGGTTTTGACGCTCCCCTCGTCAGATAATCCTTCCCATAATAATCCGTCCCATAATACGGATCACCCTCTGAATAGCCTCCTGCGTCATCCGTCTTCCTGATCCAGCTGTCACCCGCCTCTGTACTCTGCATATTGCCGGTGCCTTCATATACCCCGCAGATGAGAGGTCCTTCATCCCTGTCGCCGACTACGGTCATATCCAAGCTCTTGTCGGGATATATGAAGGAGTATGTGATCTCTCTTTTTGCCTCGTCTTCACTTCTGGATATCTGAAGGGATGCATCGCCAAAAATGATGCCGACCGGCGTAATGCCCGGCGCTTCCACCGTATGGTACCCTGCAGGATATGTCAGCTTTACTTTGACATGCGTGTCATGCCTTGCGTAGAAGCTTCCATCCGCTTCGGTGAATCCCAGGATGAACTCTAGTCCGAATCCTTCCGCCTTCTTATCATCTATAACATTCACGTTATACTCCTTCGTGTTCAGCAGGAACCTGAAGGAGACTTCAGCAGTATCCGGCACTTCATTCGCTATCTCAAAATCCTGGGCAGGGCCGTCGCCATTATCTACGGAATAGTAGCGCCTATCCCCTATCTTGTCATAATAGTTGATTGGATATACCTTCCAGGTCGCACCTTCAAGCAGTCTGATTTCAGCACGCGCGAACCTATAGGGCAGGCCTTCAAATGTCTGGTCATCGATATTTATGATATCTCCCCCGGAAAACTGGTAGTATCCCATCGGCTTCCCTTCTTCCATCGTATACATAGGCACCTCTATGGAAGAAGATCCATTGCTTTCCATTTTTTCAGCCTTTAGTTCACCAACCGTCACCGTCTCGGAAACCGCCGACGGGCCGGCTGATGCCTGTACATTCATCGTCTGCTCCCCAGCAAATGAAAGTACGGCCAATACTGGAATTAAAACTGCAAGAAATAAAGACTGCGGTTTTCTCCAAATCTTTCCTAATCTTTTTATCATAATTGTACTCCCCCAGTTTACAACATAATATGTATTATGTTGTA
>NZ_JABFCH010000057.1:0-1505 GCF_017566055.1 Extibacter sp. GGCC_0201
CGCTTGCGCCGGGCTTTCCGTTCCCGGCTTGTGCTCTCCACACGTGTCCCCACAGTTCTGTCATATCGCAGTACAGGAATCTCAACCTGTTGTCCATCGGCTACGGCTCCCGCCCTCGCCTTAGGCCCCGACTTACCCAGAGCAGATCAGCTTTACTCTGGAAACCTTGGATATTCGGCCGGAAGGATTCCCACCTTCCTCTCGCTACTCATTCCGGCATTCTCTCTTCGATGCGCTCCACGGCTCCTCACGGTGCCGCTTCCTCGTGCATCCAATGCTCCTCTACCGATTGACGTTCGTCAATCCCTGGGCTTCGGCAGTGTGTTTCAGCCCCGGACATTTTCGGCGCAGGACCTCTCGACTAGTGAGCTATTACGCACTCTTTGAATGTATGGCTGCTTCTGAGCCAACATCCTAGTTGTCTTCGAAATCCCACATCCTTTTCCACTTAACACACATTTCGGGGCCTTAGCCGCAGGTCTGGGCTCTTTCCCTTTCGACTGCCCAACTTATCTCGTGCAGTCTGACTCCCATACATCATCTACGCGGCATTCGGAGTTTGATATTCTTCGGTAAGCTTTGACGCCCCCTAGGAAATTCAGTGCTCTACCTCCGCAAGACTCGTATGAGGCTAGCCCTAAAGCTATTTCGAGGAGAACCAGCTATCTCCGGGTTCGATTGGAATTTCTCCCCTATCCACACCTCATCCCCACCCTTTTCAACGGATGTGGGTTCGGTCCTCCATTGCCTTTTACGGCAGCTTCAACCTGGACATGGATAGGTCACCCGGTTTCGGGTCTACTCCGGCTGACTCCTTCGCCCTCTTAAGACTCGGTTTCCCTTCGGCTCCGCACCTATAGCGCTTAACCTTGCCAGCCGGCGTAACTCGCCGGACCGTTCTACAAAAAGTACGCGGTTCCACATGTAAAGTGGTTCCACAGCTTGTAAACATATGGTTTCAGGTTCTCTTTCACTCCCCTCCCGGGGTCCTTTTCACCTTTCCTTCACAGTACTATGCGCTATCGGTCACTAAGGAGTATTTAGCCTTACGGGGTGGTCCCCGCGTGTTCCCACAAGGTTTCTCGTGTCTCGTGGTACTCTGGATACCGCCGTGTCTGTCGGACTTTCGCTTACGGGGCTTTCACCCTCTCCGGCCGGCTTTCCCAAAGCCGTTCTGCTAGTCCTTCCGAATCACTTGCGCGGTCCGAACCCCAGGGTGCACGCACCCTGGTTTGGGCTCTTCCGCTTTCGCTCGCCGCTACTTACGGAATCACTTGTTGTTTTCTCTTCCTCCGGCTACTTAGATGTTTCAGTTCGCCGGGTTCCCCGCATATGGCTATGTATTCACCATATGCTGGCTGAGGGTTTCTCAGCCGGGTTTCCCCATTCAGATATCTCCGGATCGACGGGTATTTGCCCCTCCCCGAAGCTTTTCGCAGCTTATCACGTCTTTCATCGGCTCTTAGTGCCAAGGCATCCACCATATGCTCTTTCTAGCATGACCA
>NZ_JABFCH010000058.1:0-1419 GCF_017566055.1 Extibacter sp. GGCC_0201
ATATATCCCACGACCCTTTTCGTCCACGCCAGCCTGTTCTGATAAGGATACAGGCCCACCTCTGCCTTTTCACCGGCAAGATGATCCTCTGCTTTAGGGTTTTCACGCATATGGATATCCGAAAACACTTTGAACCCGCCATTCGGATACAAGGCCTGCATCTCTTCCTCATTCGCATAATACCAGCAGCCGGCGTTATGGATCCTGAATACTCTTTTTGTGCGTAATAATGGATGTATCTTATATTTGATAGGTCCTTCCTCCTGTATGTTTATTCAAAAAGGAGTCAGTCCTCTGATATGACCGACTCCATCCTGCATGCCTGTGGGAATGGTTTCTAAGTGGTGCCATCTTTAAATGTAAAGGTTACCGTTTTTGTAAATGTTCCCTCTGGATTGGTGGTGCTTTTCAGATAGGCATAGCCTGTGGCCACATTTTCTTTGCCGGTGCCAACTTTTGCCTTCATACTGCCCAGCTCAAAATCAGGACCGGCCAATTCTGTCTTTGAACCATTTGCCAGCCCCATCTTCGCAGAGCCGCCGCTTCCTCCTGTCATGTCAAATCCATCGCCGTATCCCGCAACCGAAACCGTAACGGTCTCACTACCCCCATAAGCCTGTCCTGACAGCTTATCCAGCAGTTCAAAGTTCAATGACTGCCCCTTGCTCGCCTCTGTATTGTAATCAGTCAGGGTCACCTTGCTCGGGAAGGAAACCATCCAGTCCGCCAGGTCCGGTGCTGCAGAATTCGCGGTATATGTAACTTGCGTCTTTCCCTCCGCAGTTCCTGCTGCCAATGCCGGTACTGTTATTGTTATGCTGATCATAGCAGCCAATGCCAATACGCTCATAAATTTCATCTTCTTCATATTTGTTTTCTCCTTTTTTTATGATTATAATCAACATCAGCAATGCTGCCGATGCAATTACCAGCCTTTCCAGATACAGCAATATGCCCGTATCACCCGTACGGGGGCCTGGCATAAGTTTGCCTTCGCCTTTGCAGATGACCTCTGACGCAGGCCTGTTATCTGGCACGTATACGACTTCCATCTGTCCTGTTTCTCCGCCCTTGTCAGCATCTCCATATGCCAGTGCAGTGCAGCTGCTGCATGCAAGGCATAGGATGAAGATTCCGGCGCTTACAATCCTCTTGATCATGATGCACCTCATGGTGATGGTGATACGGCAGAGATATAGAATAAGGTTCCCTGCCCGGTATCCGATGGATCGGAGCTGATGCTGAAGGTCCCCTTATAGGTCTCGTTGCCGTCCCTGGTCTCTGTATTGAACCATATGTCCTTACTCCTCGCCGTACCCCCCAACGTTCCGGCACGTGCATAGCTCCCGCCAGTTCCCGGAGCGTCCAGCTTATTCCCCCCTGCGTCATAGGAAAAGACTTTGATCGTCTCTGCCGGAT
>NZ_JABFCH010000059.1:0-1290 GCF_017566055.1 Extibacter sp. GGCC_0201
AGAGAAACCGTAATCGACATGATCGTCGAGGGGAAGGCCGGCCACATCGGCGGCGACATGAGCGTGATGGAGATCCTGACGGAGCTGTACTTCTGCCAGATGGACGCAAGCCCTGAGAACCAGGACGACCCGGACCGCGACAAGTTCGTCATGAGCAAGGGGCACTCCGTGGAGGCCTACTACGCGGTGCTGGCCGAGAAGGGGTTCTTCGATAAGGAGGAGCTCGTCTCCACCTTCAGCAAGTTCGGCTCCAGGTTCATCGGGCACCCGAACAACAAGCTTCCGGGCGTGGAGATGAACTCCGGCTCCCTCGGCCATGGCCTTCCGGTCTGCGTCGGCATGGCGCTGGCGGGAAAGATGAACGGCCAGGGCTACCGGGTGTACACGGTGATGGGCGACGGCGAGTTGGCGGAGGGCTCCGTATGGGAAGGGGCCATGGCGGCCAGCCAGTACAGGCTCGACAACCTGTGCGCGGTGGTGGACCGGAACCGGCTGCAGATATCCGGCAGCACGGAGGACGTGATGGGGCACGACGACCTGCATGAAAGGTTCCGTGCCTTCGGCTGGCACGTGATCGACGTGGCGGACGGCAACGACATCGATGAGCTCCACGCGGCATTCGAGGAGGCGAAGACGGTGAAGGGGCAGCCCACCGTGCTGATCGCCAACACGGTGAAGGGGAAGGGCTCTTCCGTGATGGAGGACAAGGCGAACTGGCACCATAAGGTTCCGAACGAGGAGGAGCTTTTGCAGATCAGGAAGGACCTGGAGGAGAAGAAGGCAGAGCTTGAAAAGGAGGGAACGCTTCATGGCTAAGATAGCGAACAAGCAGGTGATATGTGAGGTACTGATGGAGGCGGCAAGGACGGACAGGGACGTGGTGGCGCTGTGCAGCGACTCCCGTGGGAGCGCGTCGTTCACGCCGTTCGCAGACGGGCTGCCCAGGCAGTTCGTGGAGACGGGGATCGCGGAGCAGAACCTGGTGAGCATCTCGGCAGGGCTTGCGAAGTGCGGGAAGAAGCCGTACGCGGCATCGCCGGCGTGCTTCCTGTCCACGAGGAGCTATGAGCAGTGCAAGATAGACGTGGCCTATTCGGACACGAACGTGAAGCTGATCGGGATCAGCGGAGGGGTGAGCTACGGAGCGCTGGGGATGAGCCACCACTCGGCGCAGGACATCGCGGCGATGTCGGCGGTGCCGAACATGCGGGTGTACCTGCCGAGCGACCGGCTGCAGACGGAGCTGCTGACGAAGGCGCTGCTTGAGGACGAGAAGCCGGCGTACATCCG
>NZ_JABFCH010000005.1:0-189880 GCF_017566055.1 Extibacter sp. GGCC_0201
CGGCACGGTACTCATCTCCGTGAACCGTAAAGACAGAGCCGAAGTGGCAGAGATTGCAAGAAGCTTTGCAGAAGACGGATTCGATATCGTGGCGACAGGTACGACATGCGACCTCATCCGGGAGGCAGGCATCGAAGCCGAAAAAGTGAAAAAGCTGTACGAAGGGCGCCCGAATATCCTAGATATGATTACGAACGGCAAGATACAGCTTATCGTAAACTCACCAGTAGGCAAGGACAGCGTCCATGACGACAGCTATCTGCGGAAGGCTGCCATAAAAGCCAAGGTTCCATATATGACCACGATTGCCGCTGCAAGGGCCACCGCAAAAGGCATCCGCTATGTGAAAGAACACGGCAATGGAGAGGTCAAGCCGCTCCAGCAGCTGCACAGTGAAATAACGGAAGTATAGTGGCTCAGGATACGACAGGGAGCCGGGTGGGAGATGCTCCGATGCATCTCCCACCCGGCTCCCACTTTACTGATAAGGACAAATACAACTGCACTAAAGGTCATCTGCTTATGCTGAGCAGACCATGCAGATAATCTTCGTCAGGTAGTCCTCTTCCCGCTGCACGGTCAGTCCGTCGAGAAGATAATCTTCGTAAAAGTGCTCTGTAAGCTCTATCCTGTTGTCTTGTGCATACCGCACAAGCCTTCTGTACGCCATTCCGATATCCTGCCATCTCCCTTTATGGTAGGCTGTTACATAGTCACCTTCCGGGCGCACTTCGTATGCCACCTTTTTCGGCTTTGCCGAGAGCAGCTGGTACAGCGTCCGGTACTTGTCATACGTTCCTTCCATGATATCAGCCAGATTCTGCCGGAAGCTGATGCCGTACGGGCTTCTGATCCCATGCTCCTCGCAATAGTCGAGGAAATTCCCAATCTCTATGCTCCATCCCATCTCATCGCTGCTTTCGATTCCGGACAGTACCATGTACCTCTTCTCTTCATGCCGCACGCGGATTTCCTCCGGCGGCGCAGAGATTCCGCTTTGGATGCAGTCTGCCTTCTCCTTCATCCAGCGCTGCATCTGGCGGAGCTTCTGCATCCGTTCTTCGATGATAAGATTCTCCCGCTCGAACAGCTTCAGAAGGCTCTCCGGGGTCCTGCCATCCACATACTCCTTGATCTCCTGCAGGGGCATGTTCAGCTCTTTCAGCGAAGATATGATTTCAAATATATCGAGCTGAGAAAACGTGTAGTACCTGTATCCGTTGTCGAGCTTCACCTCCGGGCAGAGCAGCCCGATGGCGTCGTAGTGGAACAGCGTGTGCTTCGTCACTCCTGTCAGCCTTGCAAATTCTCCGGTCGTCAGATACCTTTCTTTCTTTATTATTGCCATATTTGTAATCTCCTCTTGACTATCGGGTTACCCTATACCTTATCATAGCAATTGTCGGGTAAAAACGCAACTTAGATAATTTAATGCAACACATTAATCAGGAAGGAGGATTCATATGTCGAATTCAATTGCAAAAGATTTCAAGTTTTTCTCACTGCTCCGCTTTGCGGCCCCCACTATCGTTATGATGGTGTTCATGTCCTTATATACGATCGTAGACGGTATCTTTATCTCCAGGCTGCTCGGAACGAACGCTCTGTCCTCCGCCAACATTGTATATCCGGTTCTGAACCTTGTCATAGCAGTCGGTGTCATGCTTGCTTCGGGGGGGAGTGCCATCATAGCCAGAAAGTTCGGTGAAAATAAAGCGGAAGAAGCCCGCGAAGACTTTTCACTGCTCATTATCGTCGGAGTTGCGGCAGGATTCATAATCATGGCTGCCGGCAACCTGTTCATAGAGCCAATAACAAGAATGCTTGGCGCGACAGATGTGCTGCTTGCGGACGCGGTCAGCTACCTCAGCGTGTCATTGTTCCTCGCGCCGGCCTGTATCCTGCAGCTGCTCTTCCAGACGTTCTTCGTGACCGCAGGAAAGCCGAATCTGGGGCTTCTGCTCACTATCGGAGGCGGATTGGCCAACATGATTCTGGACTATGTCTTCATGGGGCCGCTTCAGATGGGCATCGGCGGCGCCGCCCTGGCCACCGGTATCGGACAGCTCGTCCCTGCTGTATCGGGAATGGTTTACTTTTTCTTTGTAAAGGGTTCCCTGCACATTACGAAGCCAAAGCTCCGGGGCTCTGTCATCATCGAAAGCTGCCTGAACGGCTCTTCGGAGATGGTGACAAATATATCCGCCGCTGTCGTAACTTATCTGTTCAATATCATGATGCTTAAGTTCCTCGGCGAGCCAGGCGTAGCCGCAATCACGATCGTGCTGTACGGGCAGTTCCTGTTCAATGCGATGTATATGGGCTTCTCCATGGGTGTCGCCCCTGTAATCAGCTACAATTACGGTAGCGGCAATGAAAAGCTGCTGAAGCGGATATACAGAATATGTATCTCGTTCATCTGCATATCCGCCGTTATCATAACACTGTTCGCCCTGCTGTCCTCTCCGTATATCGTGGAAATCTTTACGCCGGCGGGAACGAAGACATACGAGATTGCACGAAGCGGATTCTTCCTCTTCTCATTCAACTATATCTTTGCCGGTATCAATATCTTCGCATCCGCGATGTTTACCGCATACTCCAACGGGAAGATATCGGCAGCCATCTCTTTCGTCCGCACCTTCGTGTTCATCGTGGCGAACATACTGCTGCTGCCGTACCTTATCGGCGTAAATGGCATCTGGCTGTCCGTACCCGCCGCCGAGTGCATGACTGTCTTCCTGTCCGTCTATTTCTTCTATAAGAAACGGAAAGACTACCGCTATATCTGACATAAGCTACTGTATGTCATTCTCGTCAAACCGGTCTCCACATTCGGGGCAGAACTTCGGCGGATTCTTCGGGTCCGCCGGCTCCCATCCACATTTGTCACAGCGGTAAAGGGGGACTCCTGCTGGCTTCTTTGCACCACATTCCGGACAGAACTTCCCTTTATTATCTCCGTGTCCACACGCACATGTCCAGCCGTCCGCATCTGGCGTGCTTTCCTGTGCGGGCGCTCCCTGGACAGTACCCGCCATGCCAGCGCTCTGGGCGGCCTGTGGAGCCTGGGCGGTCTGCGGAGCCTGGACATTCTGCGGTGCAGGAGCATTCTGCTGTCCCATCTGGTACAGTCCCTGGGTATTCATGCCGCCCATATTCTGGGCCATGCCCATTCCCATGAACGCCATGGCGGGGCCTGCGTTTTCGTTTCTTGCCGCCGCCTGCATCGCTGCTGCCTGGGCGCTTGCGAGCTGGGCCGCGGCCATTGTCGGGTCTTTGAATGCCGCATTCCTCTGGAGCTCCTTGATTATGGCCTCATCTTCCTCCGATGCCTTCAGGCTCGTGACACCAAAGGAAGCAACCTCTATTCCGCGCAGGTTCCTCCATTTTGCAGATAGGATATTATTGAGCGCATCCGCTATCTCCATCGTGTGCCCCGGAATCGCGCTGTAGCGGACCCCCTGTGCTGAGATCTGGGAAAAGGCCGGCTGCAGAGCGGTCAGCAGCTCGCTTTTCAGCTGGCTGTCCAGTTCATCTCTCAAATATTCGCCATCTACGTTCCCACACACATTTTTATAAAACAGCATCGGATTGACTATCCGGTAGGAATACTCCCCGCAGCAGCGGAGGGCAATATCCATATCCAGCCCCACATTGCTGTCGACGACGCGGAACGGTACCGGATTGGCCGTACCATACTTGTTGCCCATCACCTCTTTCGTGTTGAAGAAGTATACCCTCTGGTCTTTTCCTGTATCTCCACCGAATGTAAAACGCTTCTTCAGCGTTTCCCATGACTGTCCCAGGCCCTCTCCAAACCCGCCGTAAAATATCGTAGGCTCCGTAGAGCTGTCCCAGACGAATTCCCCCGGCTCCGCGGAAAATTCTACTACCTTGCCCTGCTCTACAATCATCATGCACTGACCGTCATTGACTGCAATGATTGATCCGTTCGTGATGACGTTCTCACTTCCTTTCTTGTTGCTGCTGCGTCTGGAACTGCGCTTTACCCCTTTCGCCGCAAGCACTTCCGCCTCCAGAGAATCACAGTAGAAATACTCTCTCCACTGGTCGGCCAGTACCCCGCCTAATGCTCCGATTCCTGCTTTTATCAATCCCATATCTTCTTATCCTCCTGTAATTAAAGTTTGCCTTTCTTCCTTCTTCTCCCAGCGTTATACACTTTCTCTTATTGCCTATTTTAACAGATTTAAAATGTATATGGAAGTCAAAAAAATAACTGGTAATTATTGTAAATTACCAGTTATGCCTATTCATTTCTCAGTCTCGTGACGCCTTCGAGAAGTATTTTCACATCATCCAGTATATAATCAAAAGCTCCCGCCTTAAAGAGATTGATGACAATCATCCCTATCGGCACCGCGAAGATCATGCCAAGCACGCTTCCCACTTTATAGCCTACGTAGAGCAGCACGAGCGTTACAAGTGGATTCAGGCCCATGCTGTCGCCGACGAGCTTCGGCTGGATGAGCTGGCGGACGAGCTGCGTTACCGCATAGAGCACCATCAGCGCGATTGCAAGCTTATAGTTGCCTACCATGAACTTATACAGCGCCCACGGTATCAGTGCGGTTCCTGTTCCAAAAAAGGGCAGGAAATCCAGAAATGCAATGAGCAGCGCAAGGAGAATCTGGAAATGCACTCCCATGAGCACGAATCCTATGAGGAGAAGCCCAAATACGACGACCATTATCTTCATCTGGGCCTTGAAATATCCGCCCACCGCATACTTCAGGTTATCGATCACCATGCTCATCCGGCGTACAACCGGATCCGGTGCTATTTTCTTGGACCATGCGATGACAGCATCCCTGTCTGCGATGAAAAAGTAGGCGGATATGACCGTGACGATAGTGGCTATGAGTACGGACGGTATCTTCTTTGCAAAATTGCCCGCAGCCGCGACGGTCGGCTCGCTGAATCTTCCAATCAGATTTCCCATCGTGCTGTCCAGATTGCTGACCATGGCGTGCCAGCCGTTCTGTATGCCTTTTGGCAGCACGGTGAATACGCCCTCCAGCGTCTTGCCGATATCACTGAGGCCGCTTTCCAGCTGCTGATACAAGTCAGGCATGTTCTGGATCAATGCCATGATTTCCCGCCAGAGTCTGCTTCCCGCAAAATATAGGAGAAACACGAGTCCGGCGAGGACGCCTATGATAATGATAGCAGAGCCGAGCTTCTTCACAATCTTCAGCCGCCGCTCCAGCCAGTTGACAACAGGGCTTGCGATATATGCGATAAACCAGCCTATGACAAAGGGCATGAAGAACACGAGCAGCCTGACGCCAAGGAACACGAACAGCGCTGTTCCAATCAGGCTGAATGCAAGGCTTACTATCACCTTCCAGTAAGGCCTCTCGTCATGGAGCTGTTCCTTAAAATCTGTCTTCATCTGCTATTCCACCTCTTGCTCGCCGATATATTCTGTCTCGACCAGTTCCCATATCTCATCTCTTCCCTGCTTCGTCATGGAAGAGAAGGGGATGACCTTCGTACCCGGAAGAAGCTTAAGCCCGGTCCTCAGCATCTTGATATGCTTCTCTATCTGGCTGCGCTTGATCTTATCCAGTTTCGTGGCGATGATAATCGGCTCATACCCCTGTCCTACGATCCAGTCGTACATCATCTTGTCATTGGCGGACGGCTCATGGCGGATATCGATGAGCAGGAATATCGCCTTCAGCTGCCTGGAACTGTGGAGGTATCGCTCAACAAGCTGCCCCCACTTGATCTTCTCCTTCTCGGACACTTTCGCATATCCGTAGCCGGGAAGGTCGACCAGATACAGCTCGTCATTGATGTTATAATAATTGATCGTCTGTGTCTTTCCCGGCGTAGCCGATATCCTTGCATAGGATTTCCGGTTCATCAGCGCATTGATGAGCGATGATTTCCCTACGTTCGACTTCCCTGAAAAAGCGATTTCAGGATGCGCGTTATCCGGCAGTACGCTCGTAATCCCGCATACAGTCTCTAAATTTACATTTTTAACAATCATATCTATTCCTCTTTACTGTCATCGGCTGCTACACCAACGCTATTTTCAATACTTCATTCATATGGGATACCGGCAGTATCTCAAGGCCTTTCGTAATCTCTGAAGAGATGTCTTCCAAATCCACCTGGTTCTCCTGCGGGATGATTACCGTACGGATGCCGGCGTTCTTGGCTGCCAGCAGCTTTTCCTTCAGCCCGCCGATCGGCAGCACGCGGCCCCGGAGCGTAATCTCTCCCGTCATGGCGGCGTCCGCTCTTACCTTTCGCGCCGTCACCGCAGATATCATAGCCGTCGCCATGGTAATACCGGCTGACGGGCCGTCTTTCGGAACTGCTCCTTCCGGAATGTGGATATGTATGTCATGCTCTTTAAAGAAAGACTCTCCTATGTCGTACTCGCCGCTGACGGAACGGATATAGCTGATGCCGGTCCTTGCGGACTCTTTCATTACATCACCAAGCTGCCCGGTAAGCAGTATCTCGCCTTCTCCCGGCATGATATTCACCTCTATCTGGAGCGTGTCGCCGCCGACGCTCGTCCACGCCAGGCCCCGCACGATACCGACTTCATCTGACGCATTCGCCATCTGGTATGTGTACAGTTCTTTTCCAAGATAAAGATGAAGGTTCCTCTCTGTGATATGGACTGCCTTCTTCTTTGTCTCGAGGATTTCTCTGGCCGCTTTCCGGCATATCTCGCCGAGCTTACGTTCCAGCTGCCGTACTCCTGCCTCTTTCGTATAGTTTCTCGCCATCTTCCAGATTGCCCTCTTGCTTACGGTGAGCTGCTCCGGTTTTAATCCGTGCCGTTTCAGCTGCTTTGGCAGAAGATGCTCCATAGCGATATGCATTTTCTCATTCTCCGTGTAACTGCTCACTTCGATGACTTCCATACGGTCCAGAAGCGGCCTCGGTATCGTCTGGAGCGTATTCGCAGTCGTCACGAACAGCACTTCTGACAAGTCCACCGGCACTTCGATATAATGGTCCCGGAACTTCGCATTCTGTTCACTGTCCAGCACTTCCAGCAGGGCGGAGAATGTATCTCCTTTGTAATCATTGCTCACTTTGTCTATCTCGTCAAGCAGCATGAGCGGATTCTTGACACCCGCAGACTTGAGCCCGGTGGCGATTCTTCCCGGCATGGCGCCCACGTATGTCCTCCTGTGCCCCCGTATCTCTGCCTCGTCGCGCACCCCGCCGAGGGAGATTCTCACGTACGGTTTCTTCAACGCCCTGGCAAGCGATTTCGCTATGGACGTCTTGCCGGTGCCCGGGGGGCCTACAAGGCATAGTATCGGCGTGTCGCCCTTTTTCGTCAGCGCACGCACGGCGAGAAATTCCAGCACTCTTTCCTTTACCTTCTCCAGACCGTAGTGGTCCTCATCCAGCACTTCCTTCGCATACGCGATGTCCTTGTGATCCTTGCATACTTTATCCCACGGCATCTCGAGAAGCGTCTCGATATATGTGCGGACGACGCCTGTCTCAGCAGGATTGCCCATCGTATTCTTGAACCGCTTGATTTCCTTGTTCAGCTTTTCCTTCACTTCACCGGGTGCCTTCAGCTTATCTGCCGCCTCCTGGAACTCGTCCGCGTCAGACATCGTATTGTCATCGCCGAGCTCCTCGCGGATGAGCTTCATCTCCTCCCGCAGTATATACTCCCTCTGGTTTTTATCTACCCGCTCTTTTACCTTCGTCTGAATCTCTTCTTTGATATTGAAAATCTGAATCTCGCTGACGAGCCTGCTAACGACTTTGTCATAGCGTTTCAGCACATCCGGCTCTTCCAGCAGTTCCTGGGCATGCTCCCACGAAAGCGGCATATTGGCGGCGACTTCATCTACGAGCATACGCAAGTCTTTGATTCCCTCCATCTGAAGCGCCAGGTCCTTGGAGAGCTTCGGGTTGCGCGGAAGATACTCCCGGAACAGATCTTTAAGCCCCCGCAGCATCGCCTCCATATTGAGGGGATTCTCCTCTGCGCCTACCGCTTCCGCCGAGTTATCGATATCTTCCACTGCAACAACATTTGCACGCAGATACGGATCATCATATTCCATACAGTCCATCTTGGCACGCGTTTCCCCCGTCACCAGAATCCTGCTAATCTTCTTCGGTAATTTTACAATCTGTTTGATCGATGCGATGCAGCCAACAGTGCAGATATCATCCATACCCGGATTCTCTTTTTCAATATCTTTCTGAGCTGTCAGAAAAATCTTCTGATTTTCCTGCATCGCTTGTTCAATTGCTTCAATTGACTTCTCCCTGCTGACGTCGAAATGAGTAACCATTCCGGGCAAAACAACCATACCGCGCAGGGCAACCATCGGTAAACTATTCACTTCATTTGTCATACAATTTCTCCTATTTTGAAAGGGGTCAGACCCCTATGCTACATAGGGGTCTGACCCCTTTGACAATTTAAAACAAGCGGGCACAAAACTGATTCTGCACCCGCCTTTTTATTAAGCACTTTCCGATCTGACGGCAGTGTGTTCACACTCCGGCTCTCCGGTTCCTTTTACAACTTCTTTTGTGATTCGGCATGTCTTCAATGTCTCGTCTGACGGAGCGCGGTACATGATATCCATCATGACATTCTCCATAATCGCTCGCAGCCCTCTGGCCCCTGTCTTGCGCTTCAGCGATGTCTCTGCAATCTCTTCCAGTGCCTCTTCGTCAAAGATGAGATCCACGCCGTCCAGCTCGAGCAGCTTCTGGTACTGCTTGGCTATCGCGCTTCTCGGCTCTGTGAGGATGCGCATGAGCGCCTCCTTGTCAAGCATCTGGAGCGCGACCGTCACCGGCACACGTCCGACAAGCTCGGGAATGATTCCATATTTCACAAGATCCTGCGGCAGTACCTGGTTCAGCAGACGGTCCACATCATTTTCATGCTTCTCCGTTATATCTGCGTTAAATCCTATCGCTTTCTTGTCTATCCTGTTCTCGACTATCTTTTCAATCCCTTCAAACGCGCCTCCGCATATGAAAAGGATGTTCGTCGTGTCGATCTGTATGAGCTCCTGATGCGGATGCTTCCTTCCCCCCTGAGGCGGCACATTGGCAACCGTTCCTTCGATAATCTTAAGCAGCGCCTGCTGTACGCCTTCACCGGATACATCTCTTGTGATGGAAGGGTTCTCGGACTTTCTCGTAATCTTATCAATCTCATCGATATAGATGATGCCGTATTCTGCCCGCTCGACGTCTCCGTCGGCAGCCTGGATAATCTTCAGAAGAATGTTCTCCACATCTTCTCCCACATAGCCCGCCTCTGTGAGCGCAGTCGCATCAGCGATGGCAAACGGCACATTCAATATCTTGGCAAGCGTCTGGGCAAGCAGCGTCTTGCCACACCCCGTCGGCCCCAGCATGAGGATATTGCTCTTATTGAGCTCCACCCCAAGGTCTTTCTGCGCCATAATCCTCTTATAGTGGTTGTAGACGGCTACTGACAATACCTTTTTCGCCTCATCCTGACCGATGACATACTCATCGAGGAACTCCTTGATCTCTTCCGGTTTCAGAAGATTGATATCGGCAAATGGATTCCAGTGCCTCCTGTCATCATATTCAAATTCTTCTTCAATAATCTCTGCACATACATCGATACACTCATCACAGATATAAGCTCCGTTCGGACCTGCAATCAGCTTGCGGACCTGTGACTGTGTCTTATTGCAAAACGAGCATCTTACCTGATCGTCGTTCTTTCCTGCCATGCTTTCACCTCTCTGGGACATTCCGCGCTATTCCTTAACGGTTCTTGATGACTTCATCAATGAGCCCGTAGGCCTTCGCTTCCTCCGCAGACATGAAATTATCACGCTCTGTATCGATGCGGATAACATCCAGCGGCTGTCCCGTATTCTCCGCCAGAATCTGGTTCAGTCTCTGACGGGTTTTTAAAATATGTTCCGCTGCAATCTGAATCTCAGTTGCCTGTCCCTGTGCCCCGCCTGACGGCTGGTGGATCATAATCTCTGCGTTTGGCAGAGCCAGCCGTTTTCCTTTGGTCCCTCCTGCAAGGAGGAAGGAACCCATGCTTGCGGCCATGCCGATACAGATCGTCTCTATGTCAGACTTGATATACTGCATCGTGTCATAAATGGCCAGACCTGCTGACACGGAACCTCCCGGGCTGTTGATATACAGATGGATATCCTTTTCCGGGTCTTCTGCTTCCAGGAATAATAACTGGGCCACTACCACGCTTGCGGATACGTCCGTTACCTCTTCCCCTAAAAATATAATCCTGTCTTTTAATAATCTTGAATAGATGTCGTAGGAGCGTTCTCCGCGGCTGGTCTGTTCAATGACATAAGGTACTAAACTCATGTATTCGTCTCCTCCTGACTATGTGATATGACTATTTCTCTACAGCACTATCCAAGAGGAATGTCACTGCTTCCTGTACAGCCATATCTTCCTTCATCTGATTCTTTTCATTTTCGCCCATAAATTCTTTCAACTTATCGACTTCCATCTTATATGACTCGGCCATCTTAACAAGCTCTTCGTCAATCTTCTCATCGCTGATCTCGATGTTCTCAGCTTTGGCTATCGCTTCCAGAACGAGACGGGTCTCGATACGTTTGATTGCCTGAGGTCTCAGTTCCTCCAGCATCTTCTCTGCGGTCATGCCTGTAAACTGGAAATACTGCTCCATAGATAATCCCTGTGACTGGATTCTCTGTGCAAAATCATCTGCCATCTGTCTTACCTGCGTCTCGATCATAGCCTTCGGGATTTCCATCTCGGCATTCTTGACTGCCTGCTCGACTACCTGATCTTCCTTCTTCGTCTTGCCTTCTGCAGCTTTCTCATCTTTGATTTTTGCCTTGACGTCAGCTTTATATTCTTCTAATGTGTCAAATTCGGACACTTCCGCTGCAAATTCATCGTCAATCTCCGGGAGTTCTTTTGCCTTGATCTCATGCACCGTACACTTGAATACAGCTTCTTTCCCCTTCAGGTCTTCCGCATGATAGTCCTCCGGGAACGTCACATTGACCTCTATCTCTTTGCCTGCCTCTGCACCTACAAGCTGCTCCTCAAATCCGGGAATGAAAGAGTTGGAGCCGATGGTCAGCGGGTAATTCTCGCCTTTGCCGCCTTCAAACGCAACGCCGTCTACAAATCCTTCAAAGTCGAGGATAACCTCATCCCCATCCTGTACCGGACGGTCTTCCACTGCAACGGTTCTTGCATTCTTCTCCGCCTCTTCCTGAATCTTGGCATCTACTTCCTTCTGGGTCACACGTGTGGAAACCTTGTCTACTTCCAGCCCCTTATACTCTCCGAGCTTAACTTCCGGCTTTGTAGCCACATCTGCCGTAAAGATAAAAGGCTTGCCCTTCTCAATCTGGACGACATTGATGTCCGGCTGGGACACGATGTTCAGCTCACATTCTTCATATGCATCGGAATATGCTTTTGGAATCAGCTCGTTCGCCGCATCATCGTAAAATATCTCTGCACCGTACATCTTCTCGATCATCTGACGCGGAACTTTCCCCTTGCGGAATCCTGGCATATTGATTTTGTTCTTCTGCTTCATATATGCACTTTGAAGCGCTTTCTCTAAATCATCGGCAGGAACTTCGATGGTAAGTTTTGCCATGTTTTTTTCTAACTTTTCTACCTGTAGACTCATTTTTACTATTTCCTCCTGTTTCTGTCCCGCCTTTCAACCGCCGGAAAGATGGGCATGCTACATTACATTCACTAAAGAAGTATAACACAAACCTCCCTAAATATCTAGCCTTGAATTTCATCTAGCCTAAGTATTTTTATGACAAGGTTGTCCATATCATCTCCGTCAATGGAATACTCATTTCTCTTATCTGCTTTTACCTTTACTATGACAGTTTTGGCGTCCTGGAATTCCATCTCGGAAGACGCTACATCCAGCAGTTCATAAGCGTGGTTGATGATGTCGCTCAGTATCTGCTGCTGAACCTCTTCATCCGTTCCCTTGTACACCCCGTCCTTCACATCCTGGGCAATCTTTAATGAATCCTCGGTCAGAAGCTGCTGGAATCGGATAAATACGTCTGACGGCCGGATTTCCACCGGAACTTCATACTCCTTCTTGCCAGTCTTGTCCGCCTCGCCTACGCTGTAACGCATCACCGAAAATATCTTCGACACGAGCTCCGCGAACTGGCTTGTCTTCAAATCGCCCATGTCAATCTCGTTCGTGATGTTGTTGGCAACAAATGTATCTATAAATTCCTTGTACTGCGCTTTCAAAGACTCCGCTGTGGAGCCGTCTATCATCTCCAGGGCCTTTTCCGTCTGTCCCTGGAAATTCAGGTCCAGCACGCCCTTCACATATCCGGACGCGTCAAAGTCACGCCCGCACCCGGTACTGCCGGCTGCCAGCATGATACAGAGCAAGACGAGCAGCAGAGGTTTCAGACTTCTCTTCATATTATAATCCTCTGCAATCTTATTCATAGACGATAGACTCTGCAATCTCTTTGGCCTTCTCTTTGCCCATTAGCTGTTCGATAATCTTAAGTGCGAAATCTATAGCTGTTCCTGCCCCGCGTCCGGTAATGATATTGCCGTCCACCGTAACAGGAGCCCCTGTAAGGACTGCTCCCTGAATCTTCGTCTCCATCGTCGGGTAGCACGTCACCCGCTTGCCTTTGAGCAGTCCGAGGTTGCCGAGTATGGTCGGCGCGGCGCAGATGGCGGCCACGGTCTTGCCCTCCTCGATAAAGTCCTTTACGACCCGGCGCACTCCATTGTGCTCCTCCAGGTTCCGGGTTCCCGGCATTCCGCCCGGAAGCACGATCATGTCGAACTCCACAAAGTTCACCTCGTCAAACAAATCTTCCGTCTGGACATTGATTCCGTGCGCCCCGTGTACGATATATTCATCCGTAACAGATACCGTATCCACATATATCTTTGCCCGCCTGAGCAGGTCTACGACTGTAAGTGCCTCAATCTCTTCAAACCCGTCTGCCAATATAACGCTTACTCTCTTCATCAAATTCCTCCTTACTGATTTTGAAAACCCCTGCACGGCCTTTTAAAGCCATTATGAATAAATATTAACAAACAACGTGTAAAAAAGCAAATACGTTTACATTTTCCTGAAACTATATTATCATAACTATTAAAATGAAGGTGGTGCAATATATGGAAATAGAACGTAAATTCTTAGTAGATGAACTCCCCGGCGATCTGACCGGATTCCCATGCCGTATCATTGAACAGGGCTATCTGAATACAGACCCTGTCGTACGTATCCGGCGTGACAACGACAAGTTCGAGCTGACGTACAAATCAAAAGGCCTGATGGTCAGGGAGGAATATAACCTTCCCCTCACAAAAGACGCATATGAACATCTGCTTAAGAAGATTGACGGACGTCTCATACAGAAAAGGCGTTATATGATACCGTATACAGATTCTCTCACCATTGAACTGGATATTTTTGAAGGCCGCCTTGCTCCGCTCATGCTCGCAGAAGTAGAATTCCCGGACGAAGACGCCGCCGCATCTTTTGCCCCTCCAAAATGGTTTGGGGACGATGTCACCTTTTCCGGAAGATACCACAACAGCACGCTGAGCAGGCTGTAGAACCTGCAACTTACCGTTGCTTTACATCACAGGGCAACATTTCGATGCATAGATATCTATTTATTGGACAAATTGCTATACTAACAAGTAAAGTTACTTGGGAGGTTAGCTGTCATGCCAAACATTCAACTGGCCAATAATTTACGGTATCTGAGGAAACAAAAGAATCTGACTCAGAAGGATCTGAGCGAGATGCTGAACATATCCAGACAGGCGTACTCGAACTATGAGACGAGCAAGCGTACCCCTGACCTGGATTCTCTTCTGTATCTGGCTGGATTTTATAATGTCAATCTGGACGGCCTCGTACTCGGCTGCCTTCCTTCTCCTGACCTGACTGCGGCTGCCGGTTCGATTGCCGAACAGAAGATTCCTTATACGCTTTCTATAGATAAAAATACCGGTAATTCTATTTATCTCACTGAGGAAGAATTGGATATCATCACGAAGCTCCGCACACTTTCCAGAGAACACAAACAGATAATTACCGGTTTTATTAATGACAACGTTAAATCCGGCGCCTAATCATTCACCGCGAATCCGTCATGCACCGCTACCATGGCCTGATCGATATCTTTCTCGTCCACAAGCACCGTAATCCTTATCTCAGATGTTGAAATCATATTGATATTGATTCTGGAGTTGTAGAGCGATTCGAACATCTTTGCCGCAACCCCCGGATTGCTCATCATTCCCGCACCTACGATCGATAGCTTTGCAACTTCTTCTTCCCATGTAATCTGCTGTATCGTAAGCCTGTCTTTATTCTCTTCCAGCACTTTGATCGCATTTTCCAGATCGTTGTCTGCGACTGTAAATGAAATATCTTTCGTCCCCTCACGTCCTACAGACTGCAGTATGATATCTACATTGATATTGTTCTTAGCCAGCGTATCAAAGATATTGAATGCGATACCCGGCTTATCCTGCACCCCGATTACGGAGATTCTTGCTGTATTCTTATCGGCAGCTACGCCTGTCACTAACATTTTTTCCATATGTGAAGCCTCCTTGACTACAGTTCCCTCTGAACGGTTCAGACTGGACCTTACTACTAATTCTACATTATATTTCTTTGCCATTTCCACAGACCTGTTGTGAAGCACCTTTGCCCCGAGGCTGGCCAGCTCAAGCATCTCGTCGTACGTCACGACATCCAGCTTCCTGGCATTTTTGACAACCCTCGGATCGGCGGTGTACACGCCGTCCACATCTGTATATATCTCACACTTATCCGCATGAAGGACAGCGGCCAGCGCTACTGCGGTCGTATCCGAACCTCCCCTTCCAAGCGTCGTGATATCATCATACTTGTTCACTCCCTGGAAACCGGTCACAATCACTATCTTTCTCGAATCCAGCTCATGGAGAATACGCTCCGTATCTACACGTTTGAAACGGGCATTGCCATATCTCGACGTAGAGTGCATCATCACCTGGAAAGCGTTGAGCGATACCGCCGGAACATCCAGCGCCTGCATCGCCATCGCCATCAGCGACACCGACACCTGCTCGCCTGTCGTGAGCAGCATATCCATCTCCCTTTGCTTGGCATTTGGATTGATGCTTTCTGCCATCTCGATCAGATTGTCTGTCGTGTCTCCCATAGCCGAGAGAACGACGACGACATCGTTTCCTGCTTTGTAATCTTCAATACAGCGCTGCGCCACATTAAATATTCTTTCTTTGTTGGCAACAGAACTGCCGCCGAATTTCTTAACAACTAACATATATTCCTCCCGCATTCCTCTTCTATGACTGTGCTCCGTCAAGCAGATGCCCAATCAATCTGTAACCGTCCGGCCAGTATATCCCTGTCCCGGAAGCCGTCTTCTCGTCAAATGCATCCGTACCTTCCGCAGGCGCGGTGCTGTCGTACAGAAGATATGGGACCGGATCCCCCGTGTGGGTGCGGACCTCTATCGGGGTAGGGTGGTCAGGAAGCACAAGTATCCGGTAATCCGCACCGGCGCGTTCCATGCCTTCTGCAATCTTCCCGGCAACGAGTCCATCTACCCTCTCTATCGCTGTGATTTTATCTTTTACGATGCCCTGGTGCCCCATTTCGTCCGGAGCCTCTACATGGATATAGGCAAAATCATATCCGCCATTCATCAGTGCGTCTACCGCTGCCATGGCCTTTCCGGTATAATTCGTATTCAGCCCGCCGTCCGCCCCTTCTACCTCTATACAGTCCATCCCGGCTCCGACCGCGATACCCTTAAGCAGGTCAACAGCAGATATCATGACTCCCCTAAGTCCCGTCATCTCTTCAAAGGACTTGAGGGCCGGGCGTTTCCCTGCCCCCCAGAACCATGCGGAGTTGGCAGGGCGGAGCCCCTTCCTTCTGCGTTCCACGTTGATTGGATGATTCTCAAGTATTTCATAGCTCTTAGCCATCATTTCCCGAAGGACCGCATCATCCGGCAGATATGCACCAATCTTCTTCGTCAGGATATCATGGGGAGGCGTCAGATCCACAACCGCCCCCTGCTTCCAAATGAGCAGATGGCGGTAGCTCGTACCTGTGTAAAAACGGTACCCCTCTCTCTCCAGTCCTTCTTGCAGGGCCTCCAGAAGTACCGCTGCATCCTGGGTGCTGATTTCACCAGAACTGTGGTCGATAATCGTCCGTTCCTCATATGCGCAGTCCTCCTCGGACAGCGTCACGATATTACAACGGAAAGACACGTCTGTATCCTCCATATCCACGCCGATGCTGAGCGCCTCCAGCGGAGACCGTCCTGTATAGTATATCTTCGGATCATATCCCATCACGGCAAGATTGGCTGTGTCGCTGCCCGGCGCCATACCTTCCGGCACCATGGATACCATGCCTACTTCCGCCTTCCGTGCAAGCCGGTCCATGACCGGCGTACGCGCGGCGGCAAGTGTCGTCTTTCCTCCCAGTTCTTTAAGCGGACGGCCTGCCATGCCGTCACTCAATACGATTATGTATTTCATGCTACCTCCCTGTCCGCCCTATTCTTGAATACGTATCATATGCAATATCTCATCTTTATATATCCTTGCCCTCGTATCATAATCGCCTTCCATCATGACAGGGGTGATAAATCCAAATTCACCGTCCAGTCCGTCTGCATGAATAATCTCTATATCACCGAAGGAATCTTTGAGGTCATCCAGCATATCCCGGGCGTCTCCCTTCATGCGGATGAAGAAGCGCCGTTTGGCGTCCGCCTTGTCTTCGAGCTTAAGCTTATCCTGCTTCCACATCGTCATGATATTGCGGTTCAGATGCTTTGCAGCGTCCACCACATCAGCCACCACAGCGCTGGCGGTGGGAAGCTTGCCTGCACCGCTGCCGTAAAACATCGCATCACCGAGCACGTTGCCGTGCACGAAGATGGCATTGAAGACGCCGTTCACGTTGTAGAGCGGATGTCCCGGATAGAGCATGCACGGAGCCACGATTGCGTGCAGACGGTTGCCGCGCCGTTTGCTGGACGCCAGAAGTTTGATGGTCGTCCCCATCGCCTTGGCATACTTCATATCTTCTGCCGTAATCTCCGTGATGCCTTCACAGTAGATATCTTCAAAGTCAACCTGCTGCCCTGAGATAAGCGATGACAGGATTGCTATCTTCCTGCACGCGTCATAGCCTTCCACGTCCGCCTCCGGGTTGCGCTCCGCGAACCCGTTCTCCTGTGCTTCCTTCAGCACTTCATCGTAGTCCGCCCCCTCATAGAACATCTTTGTCATCATATAGTTGGTCGTGCCGTTGAGGATGCCTGTTATCTCCTCAATCTCATCCGCCGTCAGCGAAGAGTTCAGAGGACGGATAATCGGAATGCCTCCTCCCACGCTCGCTTCGAACAGGAAGTTGATGCCCTGGTCCTTCGCGATGGACAGAAGCTCCGCGCCGTGCTTAGCAACAAGCGCCTTATTGGACGTGGCAACGCTCTTTCCTGCCTGAAGGCACCGCTTTACAAAGGTGTATGCAGGCTCGATCCCTCCCATGACCTCCACGACGATCTTGATGTCATCATCATTGACAATGGCCTCGAAATCATGGACAATCTTATCCTGCACCGGGTCGCCCGGAAACTCCTTCAGATCCAGCACATACTTTATATTCAGCTCATCGCCGATTCTCTGGCTGATGCGGGCGCCGTTCGTATTGACGACTTCCACGACACCGGAACCGACGGTTCCATAACCCATAACTGCTATATCTACCATATATTCCTCCCTTTAGCTGCCGGACGACTGCTTCAGATATGCGTTGATAAACATATCGATGCTTCCGTCCAGCACTGCCGTAACATTACTGCATTCCTCACTGGTACGGTGATCCTTCACCAGAGTGTATGGCTGCATGACATAAGAACGTATCTGGTTACCGAAGCCGATCTCCTTTACCTCTCCCCTTATGTCTGACACCTTTTCCGCCTGTTCCTGTTCCTTCAGAAGCTGCAGCTTGACTTTCAGCATCTGCATCGCCTTCTCCTTGTTAAAATGCTGGGAACGCTCATTCTGACACTGGACGACGATACCTGTCGGCAGATGGGTGATGCGGATGGCGGAGGACGTCTTGTTGACATGCTGTCCACCTGCACCGCTGGCCCTGTATGTGTCTATCTTAAGCTCCTCGTCCGCAATCTCGATGTCAATCTCATCCTCGATGTCCGGAACCACATCACAAGAAGCAAAGGAAGTCTGCCGCTTGCCGGCCGCATTGAACGGTGAGATACGAACGAGCCGGTGTACCCCCTTTTCAGACTTCAGGTATCCGTAAGCATTCTCGCCCCTGACCTCGAATGTGACCGTCTTGATGCCTGTGATATCGCCGTCCAGATAGTCAAGCACTTCCACCGCATAACCTTTGCGCTCTGCATAACGGCTGTACATGCGGTATAACATGCCCGCCCAGTCGCACGACTCCGTTCCTCCGGCACCGGCATGAATCGTCACAATCGCGTTGCACGCATCGTACTCTCCGGAAAGGAGGGTTCTGATCCGCAGCTCCTCGAACAGCTCTTCAAAATTATGAATCTCCGTTTCCATCTCTTTTACTGCAGAGGCGTCGTTTTCCTCGTAAGACATCTCGATGAGCAGATTGATATCCTCATATCCGTCATACAATGCATGGATTGTCTTCACGAGCTCCTGCAGGTCTTTGAGCTCCTTCATCACCTGCTGCGATTCTTCCGGTCTGTCCCAGAAGCCCGGCTCTTCTATCTTCCTCTCCAGCTCTTCTATCCGTTTCTCTTTGCCAGAGACGTCAAAGTGAATCCCTCATCTCGGCAAGAGGTTCTTCATAAGCATTCATAATACTTTTAAATGCATCTAATTCAACCACGCTGTCACCTCTTTCTATATATAATCTCTTATTACTAATCTCTTATTTCCATATATTTATATTCCTATATCTTCTCTTACTTGCGCCCGCAACACTGCTTATATTTCTTGCCGCTTCCGCACGGACACGGATCGTTAGGATACACCTTCTTCTCCGCGCGCCGCTTCGGACCGCGGACCGCACTCTCGTCCTTGTTCGTGCCGGTCACCTTGGCTACCTGTTCCCGCTCTACCTTCTGTTCGATTCTCACATGGAACAGCGTACGTATCGTATCCTCGGTAATACTTTTTGTCATCGCCCCGAACATATCATATCCGTGCATCTTGTACTCCACCTTCGGATCTCTCTGTCCATATGCCTGCAGCCCGATTCCCTGGCGCAGCTGATCCATATCGTCGATGTGATCCATCCACTTCGCATCAATCACCTTCAGCAGAACGACACGCTCTACTTCACGCAGATGCTCCGGTTCCGGGAATTCCGTCTCTTTCAGCTCATAAGACTTCACCGCACGCTCTTTCAGCATATGCTTTAATTCCTTCTGGCTTATATCCTTGATGTCCCCTTCCGTGACAGGCTCCATCGGAACTACATTGTGGATCGTCATGTTCAGTTCCTGAAGGTTCCAGTCTTCCGGCTCGTCGTCCGGAGAGACAATCATGTCTACCACGTTCTCCACATAATCGTTGATCATGTGGAAGATGGAGTCACGCATATTCTCTCCGTCCAGCACGCGGCGCCTCTCTTCATATATAATCTCTCTCTGTTCATTCATGACCTGGTCATATTCGAGCAGATTCTTACGGATGCCGAAGTTGTTGCTCTCTATCTTCTGCTGCGCTTTCTCGATAGCGTTGGAGAGCATCTTGTGCTCTATCTGTTCTCCGTCTTCCACGCCAAGCGTCGTAAATACGTTCATCAGCCTCTCCGAACCGAACAGGCGCATCAGATCGTCCTCCAGAGAGATGTAGAATCTGGACTCTCCCGGATCGCCCTGACGTCCGGAACGTCCGCGCAGCTGATTGTCAATACGCCTCGCCTCATGCCGCTCCGTACCGATAATCTTCAGGCCCCCGGCAGCCCTTGCCTCATCATCCAGCTTGATATCCGTACCACGTCCTGCCATGTTGGTCGCTATCGTCACCGCGTCATGGATACCGGCCTGAGCGACGATCTCCGCCTCCTGCTCATGGTACTTCGCATTCAGCACATTGTGCGGGATGCCCCTTTTTTTCAGCATACTGCTAAGAAGCTCCGATGTCTCAATCGTAATCGTGCCGACGAGCACAGGCTGATGCTTGGCGTGCGCCGCTTCTATCTCATCGCACACGGCCCGGAACTTCTCCTTCTGCGTCTTGTATACGGCATCTTCCAGATCAATCCTCTGTACTTCTACATTCGTAGGTATCTCCACGACGTCCATGCCGTAGATATCCCGGAACTCTTTTTCTTCCGTGAGAGCGGTACCTGTCATACCGGATTTCTTGTCAAATTTGTTGAACAGGTTCTGGAACGTTATCGTCGCCAGCGTCTTGCTCTCCCTTTTGACCTTGACGTGCTCCTTCGCCTCTATGGCCTGATGAAGGCCGTCGGAATAACGGCGCCCCGGCATGATACGGCCGGTGAATTCATCTACAATCAGTACCTGGTCCTCCTTCACGACATAGTCCTGGTCACGGAACATCAGGTTATGCGCCCGCAGCGCCAGTATGATGTTGTGCTGAATCTCCAGATTCTCCGGATCCGCCAGGTTCTCTATATGGAAAAACTTCTCTACCTTCTTCACACCGTCTTCCGTGAGGTTGATATTCTTTTCTTTTTCATTGACGATAAAGTCTCCCGACTCCTCGATGTCCTCTCCCATGATTGCGTTCATCTTGGAGAACTCTCCGCTTGCCTCACCTCGCTCCAGCTGGCGTGCCAGGATATCACAGGCTTCATACAGCTTCGTGGATTTCCCGCTCTGCCCGGATATGATGAGCGGAGTCCTCGCCTCGTCAATCAATACGGAGTCGACCTCATCGATGATGGCAAACTTAAGTCCTCTCTGCACAAGCTGTTCCTTGTAGATGACCATATTGTCTCTCAGATAATCAAATCCAAGCTCATTGTTCGTCACATAGGTGATGTCGCAGTTATATGCGTCCCGGCGCTCGTCATTATCCATACTGTTGAGCACGACGCCGACCTTCAGTCCGAGAAATTCGTGCACCTGTCCCATCCATTCGGCGTCACGCTTTGCCAGGTAATCATTGACCGTGACGATGTGCACGCCATCACCGGTCAGAGCGTTCAGATATGCAGGCAGGGTCGACACGAGCGTCTTGCCTTCACCTGTCTTCATCTCTGCGATACGCCCTTGATGCAGTATAATGCCGCCGATGAGCTGCACCCTGTAGTGCTTCATCCCAAGCGTCCTGACCGCGGCTTCCCTGACAACGGCAAAAGCCTCCGGAAGTATGTCGTCAAGCGTCTTTCCTTCCTTCAGCCTCTCTTTGAATTCCCGTGTCTTATCTTTCAGCTCGCTGTCTGAGAGCTTCTGTATCTCAGGCTCCAGCGCCTCGATAGCGTCTGCTATCGGATAGATTCTCTTCAGCTCGTTCTCGCTGTGCGTTCCAAATATTTTCTGTATTAAACCCATACTGCGTGTTTACTCCTTGTCCGTAAATTTACTCTATCCCTCATTCTAGCACTATACAAACTCCAATTCAACCCGTTTATAAAGAGTTCACAAACTGTTAATTACTCGTCATCTGTATTGCTTCACCATGTCATACGGCACAGTTCCGCCGAACAAATCCAGGGCACTTCCTATTGTAAAGTCCACGCCGCCGCCTGACACCTCCCTGAAATGCTCCAGATCCTCAAGACTTCCGATGCCCCCCGCATATGTCACCGGAATTCCCTTAAAGCTCCCGAGCATACGTACCAGCCCTTCTTCCATACCGGAAACACGCCCTTCCACATCCACTCCATGCACAAGAAATTCATCGCAGTACCCGGCTATCTCATCCAGAACGCAGGGCGTCAGTTCCACATCCGTGAACTTCTGCCACCGGTCTGTCACGATATAATATGCCCCGTCCTTCCTGCGGCAGCTCAGATCGATGACCACATGTTCCCTGCCTGCGGCACGCTCCAGCTCCCGGAGCCGCTCCCACTGCACCGCGCCGTCCCGGAACACATAGGACGTTACGATGACATGGCTCGCTCCATGCGCGATATAATCCTTTGCGTTCTTCGCCGTGATGCCTCCCCCGATCTGCAGGCCTTCCGGATAAGCGGACAGAGCCTCCAGCGCCTGTGCCCTGGTCGCCTCGTAGTGTTCCGACGATGCGGGGTTCAGGAGTATGACATGGCCTCCCTTAAGCCCGTCTCTTTGATACAGGTCTGCATAATGCGCCGCCCCACATACGGAGGAAAAGTTCTCCCTGGCGCGATCCTGTTCGTCTGTCAGGCTCCCGCCGATAATCTGCTTCACTTTGCCGTTATGTATATCGATACATGGTCGAAAACGCATCTTACCCTCCTAATACCGGTTGTCGAATATTCTCGTCGACTTCTTCTCGCTACGTGGAAGATCGCCGATTGCCACCGGTTTCACATTCGTAGTGATACCTATCTTCTCTTTGAATTCCTTCTGAATCACCTTTGCGGCTTCTTTGAGCTCCACACCTCTGTTCACTTCCACGAACAGCGTACACACGTCTTTGCCGTTCAGGTGGTCGAGCATGAACTGGTACTCGCTGGATGCCTCCATGACGCCTTTGAGCATATCCTCGATCTGGCTCGGGAAGATATTCACGCCTTTCACCTTTACCATGTCATCCGTACGCCCAATCAGCGTGTCGATTCTCGGATATCTGGAACCGCACGGACAGTCTCCCGGTATGAACCTCGTCAGGTCATGGGTTCTATAGCGGATGAGCGGTGCCCCCTGCTTACGCAGCGTCGTGATGACAAGCTCTCCTATCTCCCCGTCCGGAACATTCTTCCCGGTCTTCGGATCCACAATCTCAAAATATACATAATCATCCCAGTAATGCATACCGCACTCACAGTCGCAGCTCATGGCGATGCCGGGACCGTACACTTCCGTAAGCCCATATATGTCATAGAGCTGCACGCCCAGTTCATCGGCAATCCGCTTTCTCATCTTCGCGCCCCACCGTTCGGAACCGATGACGCCTTTCTTAAGGTATATCTTGTCTGTCATATCTCTTTTTGCTATCTCCTCTGCCAGAAGCAGTGCATATGAGGAAGTAGCGCAGAGGACCGTAGACTTCATGTCACGCATCATACGGAGCTGCTTATCCGTATTGCCGGGTCCCATCGGAATCGTCATGGCTCCGAGCCATTCCGCGCCGAGCTGGAAGCCGATTCCTGCCGTCCACAGCCCGTATCCGGGCGTGATATGTATGCGGTCCAGCGCCGTGATGCCCGCCATCTCGTAACATCTGGCGAACATCTTCGCCCAGTCGCCCACATCCTTCTGCGTATATGGGATGATTATGGGCGTCCCCGTCGTCCCTGAAGAAGAGTGGATTCTTACGATCTCCTCGTCCGGCACTGCCTGAAGGCCAAGAGGGTATGCCTCCCTGAGGTCACCTTTCCATGTGAACGGAAGCGTTTCAAAGTCTTCCTGAGACTGTATCGACCCGATGTCGATTCCGTCCAGCTTATCTTTGTAAAAGCACGGCTTGGAGGTCAATAATTTCAAGTTCTCCTTAATGAGCCTGAACTGTAATTCTGTCATCTGCATTTCTAAAACCCTTTCTCCGGTTTTCCGGCCTTCGATGTATTCTCTCTCACCGTGCCGCCTCTGCTCCGAGAGACAGCGCTTTCATGTTCATAGCAACGAACTGTGGTTTCACACGTTTCTTAATCTCCGCTTCCATATCGCTCAGAGTGATATCCAGCGCCCTGCTTGCGACAGCCACGCCGAGAAGCGTTACGTTGAGCACTTTCGCGGAGCCTGCTTTATTGCACAGTTCTGTGCCGTCCACGATACAGAGACGGCTGACATGCTCTTCCAGATAGCGCAGCATCTCTATCCCGTCATAGCTGCTGTCACTCAACGTGGCAGTCACCGGCTTGACCGCCTTCTTATTGACGACGACCACGCCGCCTTCCCTCAGGTAAGGAAGGTTCCTCACTGCCTCCGCCGGTTCAAACGCCAGGATGACTTCCGCGCTCCCAAACGGTATGAGAGGAGAATGGATATGCTTTCCCATACGCACATGGCTCACGACAGAGCCTCCCCTTTGTGCCATGCCGATTGTCTCGGTCGTCCGCACGTCATACCCTTTATCCATAGCTGCATACGCAATCAGTTTGGAGGCAAGGACGACGCCCTGTCCTCCGACACCGCAAAGCAGGCAATTCTTATTCATCTTACTCCACCTCCTGTATCGCCTTGAACTTGCACACCTGGGCACACAGGCCGCATCCGGTGCAAAGAGACGGCTCTATAGATATGTTCCCGTCGGTCCTGACAATTGCCGGACAGCCGAGCTCACGGATGCACTGCCTGCACAGCGTACATGCTTCTTCCTTCACCTCATACCGTGCTGCCGGTTTTGTAACCGCAATACACGGAGACTTGAAGATTACCGCACGCACTCCCTTTTCATCCATCACTTCCTTCACCGCGCCAACTGCTTCCGCAAGATGGAGCGGATCCGCATTAACAATCCGGCCTACACCGACTGCCTCCAGAATCTTTTCAATACTGATCTTAGAAACTACATCACCCATCATCGTCTTTCCTGTCCCCGGGTGCGGCTGATGGCCTGTCATGGCCGTAGTAGAATTATCCAGAACGACAAGTATGATGTCTGTCTGGTTATATACCGCATTCACCACGCCGGTCATTCCGGAGGCAAAGAAGGTCGAGTCGCCGATAAATGCAAAGTTTACCGCGTCAGGTTCGATGATATGCAGTCCCTGTGCAATCGTCACATCCGCCCCCATGCACAGGCACGTATCTACCATATCTAACGGCTTTGAATTGCCGAGCGTATAGCAGCCGATGTCCCCTGAATATACGGCCTTTCTTCCTTTCGCCGCCAGCTTGACCGCATAGAATGACGCCCGGTGCGGGCATCCCGCACAGAGGACAGGAGGCCTGACAGGAAGCGACGGTGCTTCTTCCGGCCCGTCCGCGTCTCCCGCCGCCAGCTCCTCGTATTCAGGCAGAAACCTTCCCAGGTCCCCTCTCACGCTTTCAACGCTGTTTTCCCCGGCATTTTTTGTATCATGGGTGAGCTTGCCTCTTATCGTCACCGGAAGGTGGTACTTGCCTGCAATTCGCTGCAGCTCCTTTTCAATGACAGGGTCCAGCTCCTCAAGGACGAGCACTTCCTCAAGCCCTCTCATAAACTCCACGGCCAGCGTTTCTGGAAAAGGATGAGGCGTGCCGATCTTCAGAAGCTTTACTTCTCCGGGCAGCGATTCCTTCACATAGGCATAGCTTATGCCGCCTGCCGCCACGCCCTTTTTCAAGCCGTCCTTCCCCTCTACCGTATTGTATCTGCAAGTAGAAAACAGGTGTGAAAGTTCTACATTCCTCTCCTCAATCTTTATATGGTTCTGGTAGGACAGACGGGGGAATATGACCCACCGTCCCGTATCCTTGACAAATCCTTCCGGCTCCCTCTCTGCCGCAGCTTCACCGAGATCCACCGTGGCACAGCCGTGACAGACACGGGTCGTCGGACGGAGCAGGACAGGAGTGCCGTATTGTTCAGAATACGCAAAGGCTTCCCCTACCATCTCGTATGCTTCCTCCGGCGATGACGGGTCGAACACCGGCAGCTTGGCGAATGCAGCAAAGCACCTCGTGTCCTGTTCCGTCTGTGAGGATATGGGCCCGGGATCATCTGCAGCCACGATGACCATACCTCCTTTTACTCCGACATATGCAAGGCTCATAAGCGGATCGGATGCAACATTAAGCCCTACCTGCTTCATCGTAACCATCGTCCGCGCTCCTGCGTATGCGCCGCCTGCCGCCACCTCAAGCGCAGCCTTTTCATTGACGGACCACTCCACATGGATCCTGCCGCCGTCGTTATGTTGTGCTACGGTCTCCAGAATCTCCGTAGACGGCGTACCCGGATAGCCGGATACGAGCCTTACGCCGGCGTGGATAGCCCCGAGGCCTATCGCTTCATTACCCATCAGCAATTCTTTCGCCATTTTTTATGTATCTCCTTTGGTATATATTTATAATTTTAAATTATATCATAATTCACACCGGAAACAAAGTTTTTTACCGATACGCCGCTTTGCCTGTTTCTTTTATATGCGCCAGAGGCGGACCTCCTCTTTGGAGGTCCGCCTCTGGCATGTCTTATTGGTATGCAGCTTCTTACTTGTTGCTGTCGTCTGCTTTGTTCTCTGACGCGTTACCTTTGACATCTTTATCGTTCGCGTTCTTGTCTGTCGTGTTCTTGTCACGGTTGTCGTCACCGTCCAGACCGTCGGCGATATCTTCTGCGCCGTCTTTTACGTCGTCTCCGATTTCGTCTGCTACACCTTCATCACGTGTGCCGTCTGTCGCGTCATTCGTATTCGTGTCGTTGGCGTCGCCTGTATTGTCTCCTGTCGTCGTGTTGTTTGTAGCTCCGTTATCTGCAGCGTCCTTGTCGCTTCCGCATGCTGTTACCCCCATGATTACGCCTACGCACATAAGCATAACTAATAATTTCTTGAACTGTTTCATGTCATAATCTCCCTTTCATGTATATTCATATTAAATCAAGTATTACTTGTTGCTAGTAATATTTGCAGTTAATAGAAATATATGCATCAGGGCAGGTGGGATTTTTTTACATTCTTTCGGCGATACGGCCGCTTCTGTATGCCGCCATCAGCACTTCCAGATCCGCTATCTGTTCTTTCAGCTCTTTACCTACATCAGTATCGCCGACAATCTTGCGCTGTACGACACGTTTGACGATCGTACTGTCAGAATGGATGTCACTTTCTTTTTCGATAGCCGCGTCTGTAGACTCAAATGGCTCATGTGCCACGAGAATCAGGCCGTATGAGTTGTAAATCAGCGTGTATCCGGCTATTCCGGTCTCTTTCTGATAAGCCCTGGAGAATCCTCCGTCTATGACAAGCACTTTTCCTCCGCATTTTACCGGGTTCTCTCCGTCCTTTGACTTAACGGGCACGTGGCCGTTGATGATATGCGTGCCTTCCGGAGGGAGCCCGAACTCTGCCAGTATCCTGTCTACGACTCTTACATCCTGCAGCATCGAATAATATGGATTTTTTTTCTCCCGGTGCGTCTCCTTGTCTGCCAGGAAATAGCGTTCGAAGGTCGCCATCTTGTCCTTGCCGAACAACGGTGAATTCTCGTGCAGCCAGATATACCACATGATATCCTTGCCCCGCTCTTTTTCTTTTTCGTCCAACGCGTAGAACCCTTTCCTCACATAGCTCTCCAGCACTTCATACAGGCTTCTGCCCTTGTATGACCTTCCGAAGATACGGACCGGCTTTAGCGTGCCGTCTTCTTTCAGCGGCACGCAGCCGTGGTACAGCAGATTATTGTTATACACTTTATAAAGGCTGCCTTTGTTCAGCAGGAAACGCATGTGCCGCTGCAGCTTTTCACAGTGAAGGAAGGCCTGCTCAAGCCGCTCCATGATATCTTCCTCTTCCTTCGTCAGCGCATATGGACGCTTCGGGTCGATAGTCGGGAAGTTTGTATCGAGCAGTTCATATGTCTTGCCTTCTATCTCTATCGTTCCCTTATCATAGTCGATATGATGCAGAAGGTTCCTGTCATCCATCTTGAAGCCCGGATTTTTTTTCACGACCTGTCCTTCTACCTTAAACTGGATGATGGATATCGCCTTGTGCATCTTGATGTCCATCAGCATCTCGTTCGGGTTGTAATTCGGCTCCCCTTTGAGCTTAAAGCATCCGCACGCATCGTCCTCATATGTGTTCAGGGCAAATGTGGCAAGCGGCAGAAGATTGATTCCATATCCGTCTTCCAATATATCCAGATTGCCGTATCTTGCACAGATGCGGATTACATTGGCTATGCATCCTCTCTGCCCTGCCGCAGCCCCCATCCAGAGCACATCATGATTGCCCCACTGGATGTCGACCGAATGGTGTTCCATCAGTTTGTCCATGATGATGTGCGGTCCCGGCCCCCGGTCATAGATGTCCCCGACGATATGCAGATGATCCACGGTAAGCCTCTGGATCAGCTCGCTCATGGCGACGATAAACTTCTCGGCCCTGCCCGTCCTGATAATCGTATTCACAATTGCATTGTAGTAAGATTCCTTGTCCGTCACTTCCGCCTTCTCCGTAATCAGCTCCTCGATGACATAGGCGAAATCCTGCGGCAGGGCTTTGCGCACCTTGGAACGCGTATACTTGCTGGCGGCCCGTTTGCACACTTCGATGAGGCGGTACAGTTTAATCCGGTACCAGTCCTCCATGTTACTCTCTTCCCTTTTTATCCGCTCCATCTTTTCTGCCGGGTAATAAATAAGAGTAGCAAAAGACTGCTTATCTCTGCTACTCATAGTATTTCCGAACACATCATCAATTTTACGGCGCACGGAACCAGAGCCGTTCTTAAGCACATGGGAAAACGCCTCATATTCCCCGTGGATGTCTGTCAGAAAATGTTCCGTCCCCTTCGGAAGATTCAAGATAGCCTGCAGGTTGATGATTTCTGTCGACGCTTCTGCAATGGTTGGATAAAGTTCCGAAAGCCTTTCCAGATATCTTTCCTCTAACTCTTTCATAACGCCTCCCGTCTGCCTTACAGCACAACTACGTCCGACATATCGTACCGTCCCGCCGGCTTTCCTGCCAGATACTTGGCGGCTTCTACCGCGCCTTTGCCAAATATGGCTTTCGAGTACGCCGTATGTCTGAACTCTACCACCTCATCTGCACCGGCAAAGATAATCTCGTGGTCGCCCACTATCGTACCACCTCTCACCGCCGAGATTCCAAGCTCTTTCTTCTCTCTCTTCTTACGCTCCTGGCTTCTGTCGTATACATATGTATACGCATCGTCCATCGCCTCATTGATGGAATCTGCAAGCGCTATGGCTGTCCCGCTCGGAGCGTCGACCTTCTGGTTGTGGTGCCTCTCCACCAGCTCTATGTCAAAACCGGCGCCTGCAAGAACCTTTGCCGCATTCTTTACAAGCTTCAGAAGCAGGTTGATGCCCAGAGACATGTTGGCAGATTTAAGTACCGCTACCTTCTTAGACGCTTCTTCCACCTTCGCGAGCTGCTCTTCGGACAGGCCTGTCGTACAGAGCACGACCGGCACCTTCCGGACGGTACAGTAGTCAAGCAGCGCGTCCGCCGCCCCTGCGTTGGAAAAGTCAATGACCACATCTGCCTCCACATCGCAGCTATCTATGCTCTCGAATACAGGATACGCATTTTCCCTCCCGGTATATGAATCAATTCCCGCAACAATTTCAATCCCTTCATCTTCACGGATAAGTCCTGTAATCACCTGGCCCATCCTGCCGTTGCACCCGTGCATTATCGCTCTGACCATCTTATAATCTCCTTTACTTACTATTAAAAAAAGGATATCATATCTGTCATGCAAACTCAACATATGATATCCTTTTCACATTCATTTATTATCTATGCTTACTGAACTACTTTGATTCCATAATCCTTCATCGCCTGTGCCAGCGTCTTCTCGTGTTCTGGCGTAAGCTCCGTGAGCGGCATACGGACCGGACCGCAGTCCATTCCCATAAGCTTCATCGCCCGCTTCACCGGAATCGGGTTCACTTCGCTGAACAGCTCGGCGGCAAGCGGAATTGCTTTCAGCTGAAGCCGCGCGCTTTCCTGCACATCCCCGCTTAAATATTTCTCACAGATATCATGTGTCTGCTGTGGGGCGATATTGGACAATACCGAGATGACACCTATCCCCCCCAGTGACATGAGCGGCACGATCTGGTCGTCATTGCCGGAATACAGATCGATGTTGCCGTCTGTCGCACACATGATCTTGGCAATCTGAGATATGTTTCCCGAGGCTTCTTTGATGCCCACGATATTATCTGTCTCTTTCACTAAAGCTGCCACTGTGGCCGGCTCGATATTACATCCCGTCCTGCTGGCAACGCTGTACATAATAATCGGTGTCCCTGATACAGCCTCCGCAACTGCCTTGTAATGAGCGATAAGCCCCGCCTGCGTAGCCTTGTTGTAATAAGGCGTCACAAGAAGCAGGCCGTCCGCCCCATAACAGGCTGCATCTTTTGACATATCTACCGCTGTCCTCGTACAGTTGGAGCCCGTCCCCGCTATGACCGGAATCCTGCCCTTTGTGCGTTCTATCGCGAACTTCACGCATGCAAGATGCTCTTCCTCTGTCATCGTGGCCGATTCCCCGGTAGTACCACATATTATAATACTATCTGTACCGTTGTTACAGTGATAGTCGATTAACTCATCCAGTCTATCATAATTGATGCTTCCATCTTCATTGAACGGTGTGACAACCGCCACCCCGGCACCTTTAAATATAGCCATATTAAACCTCCTGACCTTCACCAATATGTATTATTAAGATTCATAAAAATTTTATCATTAATACTAAAATATGTCAATGAAAGTCTCTTGTCCGGCTTGAATGCTCCTACTCGTCTACACATTCTAATTTGCTGACCGATACCTCGTAGGCGATGCGTTTCTGGGTCTCAGTCTCAGAAAGCTTTTTCACATATTCCCTGCTCTGGATCCTGCCGTTGACCTGCACGTGCTCTCCCACCTCAAAAGTGGATGCGAACCTGGCATTCCTGCCCCAGCATATGCACGGTATGTAATCTGATTTGCCATACGGCCTGTTCACCGCCAGCAGGAGGTCTGCGATTTCTCTTCCAAGCGGAGTCTTTCTGTACACCGGAAGCTTACATATGTAACCATCCAGGAAGATGCTGTTCGTCTTCGCACCGTCCAGTTCCTCCTCTATAAAAGACACTTCTCTTACGAATACGGATAGCACAAGCCTGTTCTTTTGTTCATCGTGTCTGTTATAAGAGCGGAACTGTCCGCTTGCCATGACAAATTCCCCGGTATAGTCCTGGGTCACGTCGATGAGACGTTCTGAAATCATGAGCGGAATCCGGTCCTCGGAGTTGCTGAGGCGCTTTACGAGCACATCTACCATGTAGAATCCTTCACCGAATACTTCATGGCTGAATGTGAATCCTCCTGCTACCTCTCCCATAATAGTTACCTGGTTGTTTTCAATAATCTTATCTGACATAATTTTACAATCTCCCTTCCTCTGAATCGTATTTCACGGTCACTATTTAGTCTATGAAGAGAGATTCTGATTTAGAACTATTTTTTATTTTTAAAGTTATCGATTCTTTCTATAAGCGATTGAGTACTTGTAAATTCTGCAAAATGTGGTAAACTAATAAAGTTGTATATAATAAATAGGTAGAAATCGTATAGGAAAAGGGTATTATTTATGAAGACAAAACGAGAAGATGTACGTAATATAGCCATTATCGCCCATGTCGATCATGGCAAGACGACTCTGGTAGATGAGCTGCTGAAACAAAGTGGTGTATTCCGGGAAAATCAGGAAGTAGAAGAACGTGTCATGGACTCTAATGACATCGAGCGGGAACGTGGAATTACCATCCTGTCAAAGAATACTGCCGTCTATTACAAGGGAACGAAAATCAATATCATCGACACCCCCGGACATGCCGACTTCGGCGGCGAGGTGGAGCGCGTACTGAAGATGGTTAACGGTGTCGTCCTGGTAGTAGACGCATTCGAAGGTGCCATGCCGCAGACGAAGTTCGTACTTAGAAAGGCGCTGGAATTAAAGCTCCCGGTTATTGTATGTATCAATAAAATCGACCGTCCGGAAGCACGGCCGGAGGAAGTCATCGATGAAGTGCTGGAGCTCTTCATCGACCTGGATGCCGACGACGAGCAGCTTGACTGTCCGTTCGTCTATGCTTCCGCCAAGGCGGGTTATGCACTCGTAGAGCTGGACGACAGCCCGCAGAACATGCTTCCGCTCTTCGAGACGATACTGGACTACATTCCTGCGCCGGAGGGCGACCCGGATGCAGATACCCAGGTACTGATCAGCACGATCGACTACAATGAGTATGTAGGACGAATCGGTGTCGGCAAGGTAGACAATGGTACGATTGCGGTCAACCAGGACATGGTCGTCGTCAATGCCCATGACCCGGAACGGAAAGAGAAGGTACGTATCAGCAAATTATATGAATTCGACGGACTGAGCAAGGTCGATGTAAAAGAGGCTTCCATAGGGTCTATCGTGGCTATCTCCGGTATCTCTAACATATCGATCGGGGATACGCTCTGTTCGCCGGACAATCCGCAGGCAATCCCGTTCCAGAAGATATCGGAACCGACCATCGCCATGCAGTTTATCGTAAACGACAGCCCCTTCGCAGGACAGGAAGGCAAGTATGTTACATCCCGCCATCTCAGGGACAGGCTCTATAAAGAGCTGAATACAGACGTAAGCCTGCGCGTGGAAGAGTCCGACAGCACGGACAGCTTCAAAGTATCCGGACGCGGCGAGCTCCACCTGTCAGTCCTTATCGAGAACATGCGCCGGGAAGGATATGAGTTCGCAGTGAGCAAGGCGGAAGTCCTGTACAAAAAAGATGAGAACGGCAAGTTATTAGAACCGATGGAAGCTGCATATATTGATGTACCGGATGAATTCACCGGCGTCGTCATCGAAAAGCTCGGCCAGAGGAAAGGGGAGCTGCGCGGCATGGGAACGTCAAACGGGGGCTATACCCGCCTGGAATTCTCTATACCGGCACGCGGGCTTATCGGCTACCGGGGAGAATTTCTTACCGATACGAAGGGCAACGGCATATTGAATACGTCATTCGACGGCTACTCACCGTATAAAGGCGATATCCAGTACAGAAAGCAGGGCTCGCTCATCGCTTTCGAGACTGGGGAATCCGTCACCTATGGGCTCTTCAGCGCCCAGGAGCGGGGGACGCTCTTTATCGGTCCCGGTGAAAAGGTATACTCCGGCATGGTTATCGGACAGAACGGCAAGGCGGAAGACATCGAGCTGAATGTCTGCAGGATGAAGCATCTGACCAACACCCGCTCTTCCGGAGCGGATGAAGCGCTCCGTCTGACATCGCCGAAGATTCTGAGCCTGGAGGAGGCTCTCGACTTCATCGATACCGATGAGCTTCTGGAGGTTACTCCTGAGAATCTTAGAATACGTAAAAAGATTTTAGATCCGAAAATGAGAAAAAGAGGAATAAAATAATGGCATTTTTAACGTTTCTGGAAGGCATACGGACCCCCTTCCTAGACAGGCTGATGCAGTTTATCACTTATTTTGGACAGGAAATCATCATCATAGCGGTTATCTGCGCCCTTTACTGGTGCGTGGATAAGCGCTTTGCTTATATGCTCGGCTTTACCTACTTCACGGCCGGGCTGCTCGTCCAAAGCCTGAAGATTACATTCCGCGTTCCGAGGCCGTGGGTGCTCGATCCCCAGTTCAAAGCTGTGGAAAGTGCCGTCCCCGGTGCCACGGGATATTCTTTTCCGAGCGGGCACACGCAGGGGGCCACCTGCCTGTTCTTCCCTCTTGCGCTCAAAGCAAATAGAGGCCTGATTAAAGTATTCTGCGTACTTGCATTTATGCTGATCGGCTTCTCCAGAATGTACCTCGGTGTCCACACACCGAAGGATGTCATCGTGTCGATGCTCATATCCATAACCGTCTCCGGCATAGTCTGGCATTTTCAAAGATTTTTTCTGGACGGAACACAGCATGTAAAGATGATTGCCGGTGTGCTGGCAGCCATATCCTTCGCCGTTGCCGCCTATGCACTTGTATTGAAGAGCAGGGGCACGATTGATATGAAATATGCGGCGGACTGCTGCAAAGCTGCCGGAGCCGGCCTTGGATTCGCTCTCGGATACTATATAGAGCGGACCCGTCTTAAGTTCAGCACCCGCACAGGCCATCTCAGCAGCCAGGCCGCGAAGCTCATCGCCGGGCTCCTGCTTGCGCTTGTCATTAAGGAAGGCTTTTCCCTTCTATTCGAGACTTCCATCATCGCTAAAATGGCTGAGTATTTTGTGCTCGTCTTATGGGTACTCGTCCTCTATCCATATCTGTTCAGCAGATTGGGCAGGCGGCAGGCATAATCCCAATTATTAGGTCTTGGCAAATTCTCCGGGATAATTTATACTTGTAGTGTACGCATACCGCACAGGAGACTCTGTCCGGTATGCCCTGCGTACGATGAAAACCGTCCTAAAGGGGGAAACATATGAAGCATTACGTCGCTAAATTTTTAAAACGACTTGCTGTAACACTGGAATTTTTCATATCCGTCATGCTGGCGCTAGGCATTATCCTTCTCTGCCTGCGTATGGCGACATCTATGGTACACATACCGAATCTGGACGTGTGGCCAAACTATGACGATCTTCTCGAGACTTGTTTTAATCTGATTATCGGAGTCGAGCTGATACGAATGATGTACTACCATACGCCCAACACTGTGTTTGAAGTGCTGCTTTTTGCCATCGCAAGGCAGATTATCATCGACCACTCTTCCATCTGGAGCAGCCTTATCGGCGTCTGTGCCATCGCAGTGCTCTTTGCCACCCGCAAATACCTGTTCTGCGAGTTTGACGTGGCTGACGAGATTATCTTCCGTGCCAGCACAAGAGTCAAGACGGTGAACAAGATACTCGGCATCAGCATACCACATGAACAGAATGAGACGCTGCTCAGCGTTATTGAACAGAAGTTTGAGGAGTATGGTATAGAGACCGGCGTCGGTGCATGTGTGTACTTTTCGGATTTCGGCCTCAGAGTTGCCAAGATGCATGAAGGAAAAATTTCAAGAATTGAAGTAATACGTTCTATACATTAGTGTCCAAACATGTTATACTACATATATCAGATAGATTCTTAGTTGAAAGCCAAATTGTCAGACTATAGACATCTGAAATTATGTCGAAAAGGAGTTGGACAGCATGAAGTTTATTATTAGCGGAAAGAACATCGATGTAACACCTGGCTTAAGGGAAACCGTAGAGCACAAATTGGGAAAATTAGAGAAGTATTTTACTTCCGATACGGAAATCATCGTTACCTTAAGTGTCGAAAAAGAACGTCAGAAAATTGAGGTAACTATCCCTGTGAAAGGAAATATCATCCGTTCTGAACAGGTAAGCAATGACATGTATGTCTCTATTGACCTGGTAGAGGAGGTAATCGAACGCCAGCTTCGCAAATACAAGAACAAACTGGTCGCAAGACATCAGGAGGGCGGCAACTTCCGCCAGGAATTTTTCGAAAGCGAATATGCTACAGAAGATGATGATGAGGTAAGAATCGTTCGTACCAAACGCTTTGGCATCAAACCTATGTATCCGGAGGATGCATGCATACAGATGGATTTACTTGGTCATGACTTCTTCGTCTTCTGCAATGCGGAGACGGACGAAGTAAATGTAGTATACAGAAGGAAGAACGGAACCTTTGGCCTTATAGAGCCTGAGTTCCAGTAAAGTGCAGAATAAAAGAAAGGCCCATAAGGGCCGCAATTATAAAACAGCAATAAATAACGGAAATGGCACGGCTTCGGCTGTGCCGTTTTTTTGCTTGATGCATCGGTCGCAGGAGCCTTTTAGAGCCGTCTGTTTTTCAGAGATGCTTACTCACAGTTCAATAGACATGGCACAATTGACACCGGGTACGTAAATCAGTATAATAAGTTTATTAACATTCGAAAAGAAAGGTTGCGTACCATGTTATTTGGAAAATTCTGCATCGAGGCCGGCTCCGCACAATCTGTTAGTTCAAAACATTGTACGGAGCCTGAAAGACACGAGAACATACAGATTCCACTCTGCTCCAAACTGGCGTTATAGCCCGGAGTTTTGTTCGCGTGTCCATATCCCATTCTGATGTTCGGGCAGCAGACAATGTTTTGTCTGCTGCCTTTTGCATGTAACTATCGAGTTCTATAAGCAGAGGGCGCACGTCATCGTGTCGACCCTCTGCTTTCTGCGTTATGAAAGGATACTGACAAAATGAAAAAGGAACAAGATCTGACTACTGGAAACGTATCGAAAAAGCTATTCTCATTCGCCCTGCCGCTGTTACTTGCCAACCTGCTGCAATCCTTCTACAGCGTAGTAGATATGCTCGTTATCGGCAACATCGTAGGTGAAGCCGGACTTGCTGCAATCAGTAATGCATCTATGGTAAGCTTTATCATCAACTCTATCTGCATCGGAATAACAATGGGCGGTACTGTATTAGCTGCCCAGTATAAGGGGGCTGCTGATAAAAAAGGGCAAAGCGGCACGGTCGGTACATTATTTTCTATCGCCCTTATCGCTTCCGTTATCTTTACAATCATAGGATTGCTTGTATATGAACCTCTATTTCACATGATGAAAGTTCCAGCACCTTCCATGCAGGACGCCTGCGATTACATGAAAATCATTTGTTATGGCACAGTATTTGTATTCGGCTATAATGCTGTATGCTCCATTATGAAAGGCCTCGGGGATTCTAAAAGCCCTTTCTTTTTTATAGCGGTTGCGGCCGTTATAAATATTGTACTGGATCTGGTTTTGGCTGGTCCTTTCCAGATGGGAACGGCCGGTGCCGCTTATGCCACCATCTTTTCACAAGGCATCTCCCTGGCGATATCCATCATACATTTAAGACGGAAAGACTTTATCTTTGACTTCAAAATTATGCATTTCATCATTCAGCGGGATAAGCTGGCAATCATTTTGAAAGTTGGTCTTCCTACCGCTGTACAAATGGCTATTGTCAATATCTCCTATCTTTTGATTACAGGTATGCTGAATAATTTTGGCGTATCGGCTGCCGCGGCATCGGGGATTGGACTCAAAGTAAATACCTTTGCGGGCATGCCCTGTTGGGCGATAGGGCAGGCTGTTACTGCTATGGTTGGGCAGAACATGGGCGCAAATGATATTGGGCGTGTGAAATCAACGGTAAGAGCAGGGTTACGCCTAACTATATTTATCACTACACTTGTTGTGATAGCCGTGCAGCTATATGCCGGCCAGATTATCAGGCTGTTTGAACCAAACAGCCTGGAAGTCATGCGGGATGGCATACTGTATCTGAAAATCTGCTGTGGAATAAACAGCCTCGTTTATGCTGTCATGTATACGTTTGATTCTTTTGCCATAGGAGTAGGTTCGGCAAATATCGCAATGGCAAACGCACTTTTAGATGCCGTTTTCGTCCGGCTTCCCGTAAGCTGGCTGTTAGCTTTTACATTCAGTATCGGCTTCCCCGGCATATACATCGGCCAGGCGGTATCCCCGCTATTGCCCGCTATTGTAGGATTACTATTTTTCAGAAGCTGCATCTGGGAAAGCAAAAGGCTGATATCTTCATCAGGAGTTTCATAAAGTAGACGCCGAAGGGGAGGTATGCGTCAAATGCCCCATACCTCCTCCTCGGCTGCCTGCTTTACTTGTCTCAGTCTGTGAATTCTTCCAGTACCACGGGCTGGCCGTCTATCTGCGCAAACCAGCACTTCACTCCTTCTTCCATGGCCGCTTGTCCGTTTGTACCTTCCGTGATGTCTGAGCATGCTGCTTCAACTGCTAACTCCGGAACAAGCACTTCCAGCTTCACGGAATCAGTATATACGGAGTCGAGTATTTTAAGCCCTTTCTGGCCGAGAATATACTGAATTTTCCCGAGACCGGTATAATCTGTGCCAATCCTAAGTTTAACCCCGCGAATTTTGGTTATAATTACAGAAGAAGCCAGGCCTGCCTTCACTGCCTGTGAGTATGCGCGAACCAGCCCACCGGTTCCAAGAAGCGTACCTCCGAAATAGCGTGTCACTACTACGGCAGTGTTGCGGAGCTTTTCTCCTTGCAGTACATCGAGCATCGGTTTGCCGGCCGTTCCGTTCGGCTCTCCGTCATCGCTGCAGCGGGCCAATTCTGAACGCTCTCCAATCACATATGCAAAACAGTTATGAGTGGCATTCCAGTGTTTCTTCTTTACGGATTCTATGAACGCCAACGCATCCTCCTCCGCAGAGACCGGCTTGACCGCGGCAATAAACCTGGACTTCTTCTCCACGATTTCCCCTTCTCCACCTTCATAAACTGTCCTATATTCAGTCGTCATAATCTGCACCTTTCTTTCATATTACATACTGGTTCAACTAATACTATAGCGAATTTCTTAAGTTTTTCCTACTGAAATATGAAGTTTTCATTTTTTTCTTTATTTCAATTATTATATTTGCTATAATGACTTGGTATGAAGGAGGCAGACACTCATGAATTATGGTAAAAAGAAAGCTTCGCAGAAGCAAAAGAAAATAACGTCCAAATCAACCATGCAGGGTAAAAGAGTTGGTGTAAGACTTTTTAAAGCATTTCTGCTCTGCCTGCTTGTCATAGCAGTTGTCGGCGTCATCGGCGGCGGACTGTTTTTGAAGAAGATATTAGACAATACTCCGGACGTATCGCCGGCTGATGTGCAGCCAAAAGGCTTTACCACCATGGTATACGCCGATGATAACAAGACTGAGATTGAACGTTTTGTCGCTTCGGGTTCCAACCGTATATATAAGAAGATTGACGAAGTGCCGAAGGATCTCCAGCATGCGTTTGTCGCGATTGAGGACGAGCGTTTCTACGATCACAACGGAATCGACCTTCAGGGTATCGCCAGAGCTGCCGTAGTGGGACTGACGAGCGGCAACTTCTCAGAAGGTGCCAGCACCATAACGCAGCAGCTCATAAAAAATAATGTATTCCCTAACTTTACAGAAGAGAAGACATTTTTTGATAAGCTCGAACGTAAAATCCAGGAGCAGTACCTGGCCGTCGCCATCGAAAAGCAGATGGACAAAGATACGATTCTGGAAAGCTATATGAACACGATTAACCTCGGGCAGAACTGCCTTGGGGTACAGTCAGCGGCAAAGCGATATTTTAATAAGGACGTATCCGAGCTTACTTTGTCCGAAAGCGCAGTAATCGCAGGTATCACCCAGAATCCATCGGACTATAACCCTATTACGAACCCGGAACTCAATGCAAAGCGCCGGGATAAAGTATTAAAAAACATGCTCGACCAGGGCTATATCGACCAGGCAGCGTATGATGAGGCAAAAGCGGACGACGTATATTCCCGTATCCAGACAGTTAACAACTCGGAGGCGGACGATACGCCTTACAGTTATTTTGTCGATGCTCTTGCGGATCAGGTTACGCAGGATCTCATAGACCAGCTTGGATATACGGAGACGCAGGCATACAACGCCGTCTACAGTGGCGGGCTTAGCATATACTCCACACAGAATCTTGCGATGCAGCAAATCTGTGACGAAGAGATGAATGACGATTCCAATTACCCAGGATTAAAGGAATATGGGCTTGACTATGCTTTAACCGTCACCCGCGCAGATGGAACCGTTGAAAACTACAGTTCCGGGCATATAAAACAGTACGCTAAAGAAACGTACGGCAAAGAGCAGGGGCTTCTCTACTCCAGCGAGGAGGAAGCACGGGCTATGGTCGAGGAATGGAAAGCGACGATTGCCCAGGAGGGTGATGCTTATGATGAATATATCAACATCTCTCCTCAGCCTCAGGCATCTGTCACTGTCATGGACCAGTACACAGGCCAGATCAAGGCCATGGTAGGTGGACGCGGTGCCAAGACGACGAGCCGAAGCCTGAACCGTGCATATACTGGTTCCCCGAGGCAGCCAGGTTCTACCTTCAAGATATTGGCAGGTTACGCCCCGGCTCTTGACTCTGCGGGGCAGACGCTGGCTACAATCATAAAAGACGAACCCTATTCATACCGGGACGGTACTCCTCTGAAAAATGCGAGTGCTACGCACCGGGGAGATATCACGATGCGCGAGGCCATCCAGTGGTCGGTCAATGTATGCGCGGTAAAGACGATTGAAGCGGTGACCCCGAAGCTTGGATATGACTACTGTAAAGAGAAATTTGGCATCACTTCGCTGGATCCGCAGAATGACGTATATGACACGCTCGTTCTCGGAGGACTGAGCAACGGTGTATACAACTACCAGCTCTGTGCCGCTTATGCATCGATCGCTAATGGCGGAGTATACAACAGTCCGACTTTATATACGAAGATTCTTGACCATGACGGCAATGTACTGCTGGAAGGCGCCGGAGAATCACATACTGCCATCAAGGACAGTACGGCTGCTCTTCTCACAAGCGCGATGGAAACGGTCGTAGAAAGCGGTACCGGTACAGCCTGCAGGCTTGACAACATGCCGGTAGCCGGCAAGACCGGTACGACAGACTCGAACAAGGACCTCTGGTTCTGCGGCTTCACGCCGTACTACACATGTGCGGTATGGGGCGGATATGACGACAACAAGGTAAACGGCTATGACCTGAACTTCCGTTTCCGCATATGGCGCGGAATCATGAGCCGGATTCATGAGAATCTGGAATACAAAGATTTTGAGATGCCTAATTCCATCGAGAAGAAAACGGTATGTACCAAGACCGGAAAACTTGCAGCCCCGGGCTGTCCGAGCATCACGGAATATTTTGCGAAGGATACGGCTCCGACAGAGTCCTGTCCGGGCCATGTAGATACGTCAGCTCCGAAGGATGATGGGGAAGACGACGAGAATACAACCGATAACCCGGATGCAAATACGACTCCGACAGATCCGAACCAGGGGAACAACACTCCGACGCCGACTCCGACACCAACTCCGACTCCAACTCCGACTCCAGATCCTGAACCAACACCTGACCCGGAGCCGACACCTGACCCAAACCCAAATCCAAATCCGGATCCTTCGACACCTTAGACATCTTGATGTCTTGCAATGGTTTTTTAGATAGTATCAAAGATTAAGCAAAATACAAAAATAAAAGCATTTGAAAGATTTTCAAATGCTTTTATTTTTTATCATTTTGCCAAAAATCCTTACCCTATAATCAGCTTTGCAGCCCCACAGATTCCTGCGTCATTGCCAAGTTCCGCAAGGACGAACTTCGTATCTTTATTCGCAAAAAACGCCCGTTCCTTAAAATGCTTATCCACATATTCCAGCAGGATATCCCCGGCCTTGGATACGCCGCCTCCGATAACAATTACTGCAGGATCGGTGACTGCCGCCAGGTTCGCCATCGCATGTCCGAGATAAGTGCCGAACTCTTCTACGATTTCTTCCGCCACCTTGTCCCCTTCTTTCAATGCGTCAAAGACCGATTTCGCACTCAGGTTCTCCATCTTCAGCATCGTACTGCCGCTCTGATTCGTCAGCCTGCGTCTTGCCAGTCTTGTGATTCCCGTGGCTGATGTATACTGCTCCAGACATCCTCTGCTGCCACAGCCGCACTTCTCAACCTCTTCATAATTCACGCATATATGACCGATTTCCCCGCCGGCACCGTGCTCGCCGACAATCGGGCTGCCATTTACGATGACGCCGCCGCCCACGCCTGTGCCGAGAGTGACCATAATCATGTTCTTCTGGCCCTTGCCTGCACCGAGCCACATCTCTCCAAGGGCTGCAACATTAGCGTCATTACCCGCCTTAACCTTCAGGCCCGTAAGCTCTCCCATCTCACGCTTCACTTCTTTGTAGCCCCATCCAAGATTTGCCGTGTTTCTGACGATACCACAGTCATCCACCGGTGCAGGTATCCCGATTCCGATTCCCGCAACTTGCAGATGTCCTATCTCCTTTTCTTCCAGCTTCGCCTTCAAGGACGCCGCAACATCAGAGAGGATAGCCTCCCCGCTGTTTTCCGTACGGGTCTTGATCTCCCACTTGTCAACGAGCGTGCCTTCTGTCCTGAAAAGACCCATCTTGACAGTCGTGCCTCCGATATCTACTCCAAAACAATACTGCATGCTATATAACCCCTCCTATTTCTTCGTAAGATTCTGCTGTACGCGCTTGTAAAGCTCCTGAGCCGCGTTATAGCCCATCTTCTTCTGTCTGTGGTTGATGGCCGCTGTCTCGACGATGATGGCAAGATTACGTCCCGGGCGAATCGGAAGCTGATGGCATACGACTTTGTTTCCGAGAAATTCCGTATATTCTTCTTCCATGCCAAGGCGGTCATATTCCTTCTCTTTGTTCCAATCCTCAAGCGTAATGACGAGGTCGATATTCTGAGTTTCCCGGACGCTCTGGACACCGAACAATGTCTTCACATCCACAATGCCGATTCCCCTCAGTTCGATAAAATGCCTGGTGATATCCGGAGCTGTTCCCACAAGCGTCTCATCGCTGACCTTATGGATTTCCACCACGTCATCGCTGACGAGGCGGTGCCCTCTCTTAATGAGCTCCAGTGCGGACTCGCTCTTGCCGATGCCGCTTTCTCCCATAATGAGCACCCCTACGCCGTACACATCCACCAGGACGCCATGGATGGAAATACATGGAGCCAGTTCCACATTCAGCCAGCGGATAATCTCTGCCGTGAATTCAGACGTCTTCTTCTCCGTTGAAAATATCGGAACCTGGGCGGCGTTGGCCTTGTCCAGAAGCATCGGTTCCGGCGCGAGGTCGCGGCTGAAGATGATGCCAGGTATCTGGTAAGACAGCAGCGTATCATAGATATGTTCCTTCGTCTTCTCATCCAGCGTCTCAAGAAATGTATACTCGACATAGCCGATTATCTGGACACGGTCAGAATCAAAGTGTTCAAAAAAACCGGTCAGCTGAAGGGCGGGCCGGTTAATATCCGGTACCTCCACCTCTCGTTCTGTCAAATCGACATCCGGCGTCAGATTCCGGAGATTCATCTTTTCGACAATTTTCTTCATCTTTACTTTATTCCCCATGGCAGTCTCCTTTTCCTTCTCAGTCTTCCTTCTTTCAACTATTATATCATATCAGTGAAAAAAATTGTACACGTCGCGGGCTGATTTTTCATTCATGGACGGAAGCCTGCCCAGCTCTTCCACCGTAGCATTTTTAATGGCATCCAGATTGGAAAAATGGCTCATCAGGTCTTTTCTCCTCGCCGGACCTACACCCGGTATGTCGTCCAGGATAGAATGTACCTGCCCCTGGCTCCTCAGCTTTCTGTGGAATGTGATTGCAAACCGGTGGGCCTCGTCCTGGATCCTCGTTATGAGCTTAAATCCTTCCGAATCCCTTTCAATCGGTATCTCGATATTCTGATAAAACAGCCCTCTCGTCCGGTGGTTATCATCCTTCACCATCCCGCACACTGGTATATTGAGCCGCAGCTTGTCCATCACCTGCAGTGCTACATTCACCTGACCTTTTCCCCCATCCATGAGGATCAGATCCGGAAATGCAGTAAAGCTCCCCATCTCTTTTCCTTCCTCCATCTCTTTCATTCCATGCACGAACCGGCGCGTAAGCACTTCCTCCATGCTGGCATAATCGTCCGCGCCCTGCACGCCCTTAATCTTGAACTTGCGGTAGTCGTTCCGCTTTGGCTTCCCCTTTTCATAGACGATCATAGAGCCGACGGAAGCAAATCCGTTCGTGTTGGATATATCGTATGCCTCCATACGGACGATGCCCTTCAGACCAAGCAGCTTCTCCAGTTCTTTTACCGCGCCTATGGTGCGCCCTTCCTCCCGCTTCAGACGTTCTTTGTCTGTGCTGAGCACAAGGGCCGCATTCTTCTGAGCCAGCTCCACAAGCTTTTCTTTCGTGCCTTTCTTTGGCACACGCAGATGGACCTTATGCCCTCTTCTCCTGGTCAGCCACTCTTCCACGACCTCCTGGTCCTCTATCTCCTCCTGGAGCATAAGCTGGGATGGGATATACGGTGTACCGGCATAGAACTGTTTGATAAAGCTGGACAGTATCTCCGATTCTTTCTCGCCTTTTGCAATCCTCAGGTAGAAGTGGTCCCGGCCAATCAGCCTGCCGCCCCGGATAAAGAATACCTGTACGACCGCGTCCTCCTCCTCGGTAGCAACCGCCAGAATATCGCGGTCGTCTCCTGCAGTGTCCGTTATCTTCTGCTTCTGGGCTATCTTGTGGACGCTGTTCAGAAGCTCCCGGTACTCGATAGCCTTCTCAAACTCCATAGCCTCAGACGCGCTCTGCATCTTCTCCTCCAGCTCTTTCAGTATCAGGTCATAATTACCGTTCAGGAAGCGGATCACTTCGTCTATAGACTTCCGGTATTCATCCTGGGATATGTATCCCTGACACGGCGCTTTGCACTGGTGGATATGATAATTCAGGCATGGGCGTTCCTTGCCTACGTCCTGTGGGAGCCTCCGGCTGCAGCTGCGGATATTGTAGAGCTTCCTGATAAGTTCAATCGTGTCCTTAACAGCTCCCGCGCTTGTATAAGGGCCAAAATATTTCGCCTTATCCTTCATCATCTTTCTGGCCAGCATGATTCTCGGAAACGGTTCATCTACCGTAACCTTTATAAATGGATAACTCTTGTCATCCATAAGCATCGTATTATATTTCGGGCGGTGTTCCTTAATCAGATTACACTCAAGTACAAGCGCCTCCAGCTCAGAGTCCGTCACGATATATTCAAATCTGGCTATATGGGTGACCATCTGCTCTATCTTGATTCCCTTGTTGCGGCTGCTCTGGAAATATTGCCGTACCCTGTTCTTCAGGCTGATGGCCTTGCCCACATAGATAATATCATCCTTTTCATCATGCATGATATAGACACCCGGCTTGCCGGGCAATTTCTTCAATTCTTCCTGAATATCAAACATCTGTCTGCCGTCTCCTTATCTGTCTTGTCCTCGATTCAAAGGCCGTGCCATATCACATACGCAGTTCTCCAAATCTACATCATCATACCATATTCCGGCCGATATGTTAATCAATTAAAAGGGGCCAGACCCTCCGCAAGGGGTCTGGCCCCTATCGGAAGGGACCTGGCCCTTTCCATTATATTTCTGGTTCTGCCTTAACTTCAGCCTCTTCTTTGGCTTCTTCTACTTGTTTAGCTTCTGCTTCTTTCACTTCTGCTTTTGCTTCGATCTTCGGCTCGGTCTCTCTGACAGCGATTCGCTCTTCCGGCTTTTTCTCAATTTCAGGATCTATGCCTTCTACCTGATAGAAGATCTCCATAAACTCCTTGCCGGTAATCGTCTCTTTCTCTATCAGGAATGCCGCTATCTTATCCAGCGACTCTCTATGTTCGCTGAGCAGCCGTTTGGCCTCCGTATATGCAGTCTTAAGCATGCCCATGACTTCCCTGTCTATCTCGGCAGAAGTCGCCTCCCCGCAATTGCTTACCGCTCTGCCGTCCAGATAGCGGTTCTGGATTGACTCCAGCCCTATGAGCCCGAACTTCTCGCTCATACCGTACTGGGTTATCATGGCTCTCGCTATGTTCGTCGCCTTCTCAATATCATTGGCAGCCCCCGTCGTCACCGTGTCAAATACGATTTCCTCCGCCGCACGTCCTGCCAGCATACCTACGAGCATCGCTTCAAGCTCCTTCTTCGTGTTCAGGAACTTCTCTTCCTCCGGCGTCTGCATTACATAACCGAGCGCGCCCATCGTTCTCGGTACAATCGTAATCTTCTGTACCGGTTCTGCGTCTTTCTGCAGTGCGCTGACCAGCGCGTGTCCCACCTCATGGTAGGAAACGATTTTCCGCTCCTCGGTGCTCATAATCCGGTCTTTCTTCTCTTTCCCGACCAGAACGACTTCCACCGCTTCAAACAGGTCACCCTGTGATACCGCATTTCTTCCATTCTTAACAGCATTGATTGCCGCCTCGTTAATCATGTTGGCCAGATCGGAGCCGACAGCTCCTGATGTGGCAAGAGCAATCGCTTCCAAATCAACGGTCTCGTCCATCCTTACATCTTTGGAGTGCACTTTCAGTACATCCACACGGCCTTTCAGATCCGGCTTTTCAACGATAATCCGACGGTCGAAGCGGCCGGGCCGCAAGAGCGCCGGATCCAGAATCTCCGGACGGTTGGTAGCCGCCAGAAGTACAAGACCCTTGTTCGTGTCGAATCCATCCATCTCCGACAGCAGCTGGTTCAACGTCTGTTCCCGCTCGTCATTGCTTCCGAGCTGGTTGTCACGACTCTTGCCGATGGCGTCAATCTCATCGATAAAGATGATACACGGTGCCATCTGCTGTGCCTGCTTGAACAGGTCACGCACCCTCGATGCACCGACACCTACGTACATTTCCACAAAGGAAGAGCCCGTCAGAGAGAAGAACGGAACCTTCGCCTCTCCCGCAACAGCTTTGGCAAGAAGCGTCTTACCTGTACCAGGTGGGCCGACCAGCAGTGCTCCCTTCGGCAGCTTGGCGCCAATCTGGGTGTATTTGCCCGGATTGTGCAGAAAGTCTACCACTTCCTGCAGTGATTCCTTTGCTTCATCCTGCCCGGCCACATCTTTGAATGTGACGCCGGTCTCTTTCTCCACATACATCTTGGCATTGCTCTTTCCGACACCCATCATGCCGCCGCCCTTTGACATCCGCTTTGTCATCCAGACGAACATGCCTACGATGAGTGCTATCGGCAGGAGAGTCAGAAGCACGTTCAGTATCACGGCGGAGGTCGTGTCTGGAATCTCCTGCCCGAACTTCACGCCGGCCTTGTCAAGCCTTTCCGCCAGCGTCTCGTCTCTCACCACGCCGGTGTAATACTGCATGGATGTACGCGCGCCCTTCTCCTTCTTCATCGTTATGGTGATTCTGTCACTGCTGATGATGACTTCTTCCACCTTTTTATCGTCCACGTATTTCAGGAACTGGTCATAGCTGATTTCCTTGGATCCCGCGGAACCCTGGAACTGATACAGCGCAAGCACCAGTATCGTCGTGATCAATGTTACTAAAATAATGAAGGAAAAACCCTGCTTGTTATTCTTATTGCCAGAGCCCTTATTATTTTTATTCTGATTATTCTGGTTGTCCATTTTTATCCTCCTGCATCACTCTTTCATTATACGGACAGCCTACTTATAAATCAATAAAAACATTATGAAAAGATTGTAAACTTCCTATATCTTGTAGTATACTTGGAATGAGATTGCTTATACTGATGTAATAGCTAATTTGAAGGAATTAAGAGGGAATTTACGAATGAAAAAAGGATTTGACAATGAAAAATACTTGCAAATGCAGTCAGCCCATATCCGGGAACGCATCGACCAGTTTGACAACAAGCTGTATCTGGAGTTTGGAGGAAAGCTGTTCGATGATTACCATGCCTCCCGCGTACTTCCGGGATTTCAGCCGGACAGTAAGCTGCGTATGCTCAAGCAGCTTTCCGACCAGGCAGAAATCATCATCGTAATTAGCGCTGAGGATATCGAGAAAAACAAAGTCCGCGGCGACCTTGGCATCACCTATGATTCCGACGTCCTGCGGCTTATGCATGCCTACCGTGAAAACGGACTCTACGTCGGCAGCGTCGTCATCACGAAATACAGTGGGCAAAGCAGCGCAGATCTGTTTAAAAACCGGCTGGAAAAACTGGGCATAAAAGTATACCGGCACTATGTGATATCCGGCTACCCATCCAATGTACCGTTCATCGTCAGCGATGAAGGTTATGGCAAGAATGATTTTATAGAGACGTCGAGGCCTCTCGTTGTCGTCACCGCCCCGGGACCCGGCAGCGGAAAGATGGCGGTATGCCTGTCCCAGCTCTATCAAGAACATAAAAGAGGGATAAGCGCAGGTTATGCCAAATTCGAGACATTTCCCATCTGGAACATACCACTGAAGCATCCGGTCAATCTGGCGTACGAGGCAGCCACCGCAGACCTTAATGACGTCAACATGATCGATCCCTTCCATCTGGAAGCATATGGCAAGACAACGGTAAACTATAACCGTGATGTAGAGATATTCCCTGTGCTGAACGCCATGTTCGAGCGCATTTACGGAAAGAGCCCATACAAATCGCCGACCGATATGGGTGTTAATATGGCCGGCAACTGCATCTGTGACGATGACGTGTGCAAAGAAGCGTCCTGCCAGGAGATTATCCGCCGCTATTACGACTCTCTCCGGAGACTGCTCGTCGGCGCCTGCCCGGACGACGAGGCTTACAAGATAGAGATGCTGATGAACCAGGCCGGCATCACGGTCCGTGACCGTCCGGTCGTGAACGCCGCATTGCAGCGGGCCCAGGAGACAGGCGGCCCGGCAGCGGCACTCCAGCTGCACGACGGGCGTATGATTACCGGCAAGACGTCAAACCTGTTGGGCGCGTCCGCAGCTCTTCTGCTCAATGCACTGAAAGAGCTGGCTGGCATTGATCACGAGCTGCATGTCATATCGCCGGATGCGATCGAGCCGATCCAGAAGCTGAAAACCCAATATCTCGGAAGCCGCAATCCACGTCTGCACACGGATGAAGTATTGATTGCCCTTTCGGTCAGTGCCGCAAATGACGAGACTGCCCAGCTTGCGCTTGACCAGATTCCAAAGTTAAAAGGCTGCCAGGCCCATACGTCTGTCATGGTAGGTTCTGTAGATATGAAACAGTTCAAGAAGCTGTCCATCCAGGCCACCTTCGAGGCAAAGTTCGAAAAAAGTTCTGTATTTTTTAACGGGAAAGGTATATAATAGATAAGTATTTTTTTCACCAACATTACATAGCCTAAGCTAAAGATATCAATTGCGATAAGATTAGCTTAGGCTAAAACATTTTATACAAGGAGGAACATATGGCAGTAAAATACGTATTCGTTACGGGCGGAGTCGTGTCAGGACTTGGCAAAGGGATTACGGCGGCCTCTCTTGGGCGGCTTCTTAAGGCCCGCGGCTACACAGTGACCATGCAGAAATTTGACCCTTATATCAATATCGATCCTGGTACGATGAACCCGGTACAGCACGGCGAGGTATTCGTGACAGACGATGGTGCGGAGACGGATCTTGACCTCGGGCATTACGAGAGGTTCATCGATGAGAGCCTGAGCAAGAATTCCAATGTAACTACCGGCAAAATCTACTGGTCCGTACTCCAGAAGGAACGCCGCGGCGATTTTGGCGGTGGCACCGTACAGGTGATTCCTCATATCACTAATGAAATAAAAGGGCGATTCTACCGCAACCCATCCGCAGAGAATACGGAGATAGCCATAATAGAAGTAGGGGGGACCGTCGGTGACATCGAAAGCCAGCCTTTCCTCGAGGCAATCCGGCAGTTCCAGCACGAGAAGGGACGGGACAATGCCATGCTTATCCATGTCACGCTCATCCCCTATCTGCGTGCCTCGCAGGAGATGAAGACGAAGCCGACGCAGGCAAGCGTAAAGGATCTGCAGGGGATGGGGATCCAGCCGGATGTCATCGTCTGCCGTTCCGAATACCCCCTCGATACGGGCATCAAAGATAAGATTGCCTTGTTCTGCAACGTCCCGGCGAACCATGTGCTCCAGAACCTGGACGTGGAATACCTCTATGAAGCCCCGCTTGCGATGGAAAAAGAAAGGCTGGCCAATGTCGTGTGCGAATGTCTGAACCTTCCGTGCCCGGAGCCAGACCTGAAAGACTGGGAGGAAATGGTCGATTATCTGTGCCATCCCAACACAGAGGTTACCATCGCACTGGTGGGCAAATATATCCAGCTTCACGATGCCTATATCAGCGTAGTCGAGGCGCTGAAGCACGGCGGAATCTTCAGCCGAGCAACGGTAAATATCAAATGGATCGATTCCGAGACAGTGCATGCAGACAATGCAGACGAGCTTTTCCACGATGTAAGCGGAATCCTCGTACCGGGCGGTTTCGGCCACCGCGGGATAGACGGCAAGCTGGAAGCCATACGGTATGCACGTACGCACAATGTCCCCTTTCTCGGTCTCTGTCTCGGCATGCAGCTCTCCATCGTAGAGTTCGCCCAGGATGTGCTCGGGTATAACGATGCCCACAGCGCAGAACTGAAGCCTGATACGACGCACCCTGTCATACACATCATGCCCGACCAGATCGGTGTGGAAGATATCGGCGGTACGCTGCGGCTTGGCTCTTACCCATGCGTGTTGGACAAGACATCCAAAGCTTACGAATTATATGGCAGGGAAGAGATCAAAGAGCGCCACCGCCACCGTTACGAAGTGAACAACGACTATCGGGAAGCGCTTACAAGCCACGGCATGAAGCTGTCCGGCCTCTCACCAGACGGCAACATCGTGGAGATGATAGAGATTCCTGGACATCCGTGGTTCATCGCAACCCAGGCACACCCGGAATTAAAATCGAGGCCAAACCGGCCGCATCCACTGTTCAAAGGCTTCATCGAAGCAGCATTAAATTATCAGAATAATTGATAAATTTTGAAAGGGGTCAGACCCCCGTGTACACGGGGGTCTGACCCCTTTCAAAATTCAACGAATTGTCAGACACATTATCACGAATACGATACCCAGGAGTATGCAGCAGCACCATATGCTCTGTATCCCCCACAGCAATGCAAGGATTGTTCCTGCCACCGCCCCCAGTATGAACAGCAGGATGATACCGAAGTAGTGTGCGGCCTGTATTCCGGCTCTTTCATCTTTATTCATGATGAACTGGAAGATTTTCTCGGTCCCGGACCGCAGGTTTCCGGTACACATAGTCGAGGCGTACGGCAGGTTTTTCATTCTCCGAAAGCTGTTGACCTGCAGGGAGCAGACGAATGAGATGGTCACATTTACCACGCTGTCCGGCACAGTACCAGGCACAAATCCTATAACTATCAACAATATAATTTCTATCGCTATTATCCAGTGTTCGTATATATCAAATTCTTTCTCTGTAAAATGCTTTTTAAATACCTCTGTTATGAATACTCCGAGAGCAAAAGCCAATATCGGTATGATGCAGTACCCTGCCTGGCGGTATCTCCCCTGAGCCGCGTATATGCCGAGCAATACCATGTTGCCTGTCTGCGCGTTGGCAAATACGCCTCCCCTGAGCATATAGGTGTATGCGTCCAGAAACCCTCCTACGATGGCAAGCAGCGCCGCTATCCTGAATGTCTCGTGAATAGGCACTGCAGCCGCGTGTGGCCGCCTTTGTTTCATTGTCTTCACTCCCATCTTTTAGTCAAATGACCAGCGTATACTGCTGCCTTTTTCCGTCTTGGTCACTACGAGCTTACAATCAATCTGCTCTTTCAGTTCATTCACATGTGAAATGATTCCGACAAGCCTGCTGTCTCCCGCCAGCTCGTTCAGAACCCTGATAGCCTTTTCCCTCGACGTATCATCCAGGGAACCAAAGCCTTCATCCACGAACATCGTATCCAGATGAACTGCTCCTGCCGTATTTTGTACAATGTCTGCCAGGCCAAGCGCCATGCATAAGGCTGCCATGAATGACTCGCCGCCCGACAGCGTCTTCACGTCGCGCACCGCACCGCTGAGCAGATGCAGGACATCCAGATCCAGCCCTGCCTGTCCCTGGCTCCCAAGACTTTTCATATCCCTGCACTGCAACAGGAATCCGTTGTCTGTCATCTGCACAAGCCTCTTGTTTGCCGCATGGATGATTTGTTTAAAATACTGCCGCTGTACATACGTTTCAAAATCCAGCTTGACCGAGCCGCTCAGATTCCCGTTGGCCGTACGGCTCAGGTTACCGACCAGCTCATAGTGTTTCTGCAGCCCGCCCTTCCGTTCAAATGTCTTTCTGAGTTCTTCTTTTATCTCCCTGTTCCTGCCGTTTATACTGCCGAGACGGATCTGCTCTCCTCTCAGTCCTTCCAGCACTCCGGCGAGCCTATCTGCCTCTTCTACAAGAACTGCCACATCTACCCTCTTCTTCCCTTCTACCTGGGTGCCGAGTAGCTGAAGGGCGGCTTTGTTCTCTTTGACCTGTGCTTCGTAACGTTCGAGGGAGGCTGCCATCTCCTCCTTCGTATCTAAGAGCTCCTTTTTCGTCTCATACTCTTCTTCTTCGAATTCCTCTTCTGCCAGAGCATGCCTGTATGCCTCTTCTGCCTTTTGGCACAACATTTCCAACTGTTCCCTGCGTTTTAATTCGCCGTCCCGCTCTCCCTCAATCCTTTTTAGCTCGTGCAGAACCTTCTGGTGCTGTTCCCGTGCCAGTTTGAGATGATTCCTTAATTCTTCAAGCTGATGAGCTGCCTCCTTCTGTCTTGTTTCAGCCTCTTCTTTCGAGGGGAAATCAAGCTTCTTCTTCCATTCTTCTGCCAATGCGCTCTGCCGGCCGTACTTTCCCTCCAACTCCAGCAGCCTCCCGGCTATCTCTTTTATCTCGCTCTGCTTCTGTACAAGCGTATGCTCTGCCTCTTCATATTCTGCGCACACAAAGCCATGACGGCTCACATTCCTTTCTGTCTGCAGAAGCGCCTGCTTTATATCTGCCAGATTCTTAACGCAGGCTTCACCTGCTGCCTTGATTCTTCTCTCCAGATCAGGAAGATTCTCCCTGCAGTCTGAAGGCTGCTCTATATCGAACAGCTTCGCATACTCCCTGGCAAATAATTCTCTTTCCGTCCGAAGCATTCCGGCCGCCTCCCGCAGGCTGTCTGCCGCAGCCTGGCGAATCTTTTCCGCATTATCCTTCGATTCCTTTGCCTTCTCGACCTCTTCCTGTGAAGGGGCAGATTCCGAGAGCCGCGCAGGATCCGGATGTTCGCAGGAGCCACACACAGGACATGGGCGCCCACTAACGAGACTGCACGACAGTATACCTGCCTGTTCGTTCAGAAATGCCCGGTATTTTTGCTCGTAATGCTCCAGCTCATCCCGGTAAGCTGACGAGCATTCCTCCTCATGCCGCTGCTTATCTTTACATTCCATGACAAGCTGCCTGATATTCTGGGCCGCCTGTTCCAGCGCCTCGACTTCCTGCGCCCTGTCGGCCAGCGCTTTTGCCTTTGCGGTCAGGCGCTCCTTTTCCGCCGGGCTGCAGGACAGCTCTTCCCGTTCTTTCTTCAGGCTTTCGCAGTACGCCACAAGTCTTTGCTCTTCTTCCTCCGCCATAGCAGACTGGTTTCTCGTTTCATCCAAAAGCCCCGCCAGCCTTCCCGTCTCCGCTTCATATTGCTCCAGCTCATCGTACTGCTGCATCGTGTCTTTCAGCCGCATGAATACTTCCATATACGCAGGCTCCTTTCGCCTGAGTTCTTCCTCCGCCTGTTCTTCTACTGCCGCCGCTGCATGTGCCGACTCCTCCGCTTCCTTTCCTTTTCTCTCCAGCCGGATGAGGTTCTGGGCGGACTCCGCTGCCGATGCCTTTATACTATGGAGCTCCTCCTCTTTCAAACGTACCCTTTCCATCCTCCGGGCGCAGGCCACGTCCGCCGCCATCTTACGGTAAGCGTCTTTCTTATCCAGGAGCATCTTTTCCTCTTCCCCCGCCTCTTCGTAAGCCTGGAACAGGCGGTTCAGCGTCTCCCCCTCTTTCATTGCGCCGTTGATTCTATCCAGCTGCTCCTGCAGACGGGCTGCCTCCTTCTTCTTCTCCTTCTCTCTCTCGGCTCCTTCTCTAATGATAAGCCCGAGCAGCCGAAGCGTCTCCTCCCTGTCCGGTATGGGTAGCATCTTTAGAGCCTCCCATTCCTCGCTGTACCGGCTGTCTGCACCGCATTCTGCCCTTTCCGCCTCCCGCCGTACATTGTTCGTATTCTCCTCCAGCTCACTGTACAGTTGTGACGCCTGCCGTTTCAATTCCTCCTGCACACGGTAATATAGCCGTGTATGGAATATTTTCGTAAATATTTTCTTGCGTTCCTTAGACTCTGCATGCAGCAGCTTCAGAAAATCCCCCTGTGCTATCATCGCTATCTGGGTAAACTGGTCCGCGTCCAGTCCGATGATATCCGCAATCTTCTGGTCAATCTCCCGCTTCCTGCCATGATATGCTTTACCGTCCGGAAGCGTGAGCTCAACCTTCGGGGCTTCCCTTACGAGACGGGGAGACCCGTCTGCATGACGCCGCCTGCCAAGCCGCATATACTCCGGATTCCTCCGGACGGTATATACATCCCCGTGGTAAGAAAATGTATACTCTACATAAGTCTCCACCTCTTCGGAAGCATATTGGCTGCGCATCATGCTGCCGTCCCGTCTGCCGCCGCTTGTCTGGTCATAAAGCGCATAGGTGACCGCGTCAAATATAGTCGTCTTTCCGGCTCCCGTATCTCCCGTAATCAGAAATATCCCCGCCTGCACTTTGGTGAAATCAAGCACTGTCCTGCCTGCATACGAACCAAAGGCCGACATTACTAATCTCAATGGTTTCATCTGCGGTTCTCCTCTTCTCCTGCCCAGTCTATTACCTGCTCCAGAATCTCTTCTTCCTCATCGTCCAGCTCTCTTCCCTGCATCTTGGCATAAAAATCGGCAAATGCATCCATAGGGCTTTTCCACACAAGCTCTTTGTCAAATTCTGTCAGCTTCTGCCGGATCCGTTCGTTGTCAAGGCGCACTTCCAGGATATGGGAGTATATCTTCTCCAGCTGTTCCTTCGGCTTATACGGTTCTGTCTCGTCCGTCAGTGTTATGCTCACGTAATCATCCCGGCCTTCCTCTTGCGGCTGGCTGAGAATATCCTGAAGCTTACCTCTCTTGTTGCGAACGTCCCTCACCGGGTGAAGGGGCAGTCTGACAACTTCGGCTTCTTCCCCTTTTTCCCGCAGAATAACCATAGCAAGCGATTTATCATGTCCGCTCTCACTGACGGAATACTTCATAGGAGTGCCACAATACTGTATATGGCTTACTCCCACCTTCTGGGCCCCATGCAGATGTCCAAGCGCCACGTAATCGAACGGCTTTAGCGGACCCGTATCCACGTTGTCGGTACCGCCCACCGCAATGGTCTCAGAATCGCATGTGCCGGGCCTGATTCCATCCCCTGTATAGAACTGGTGGGATATAAGCACATTCCTGCGCCCCGCATAGTCAATGTCCTCCCGTTCTATGAGCATACGTATGGCGTCGCTGCTGCTTTCAGGCCCACATCCTTCCCATACGTTCCTTACATAGGAGGGCTTTAAAAATGGAAGCAGATAAAAATCCACTTCCCCATATTCATCCGCCAGCGTCACCTTGGAAATATGTTCCCCACCATGTTCGGGTGCGTTTCCGGCAACATAGATATGATGCGCCTTCAGAAATCCGGATGCATAGCTGAGTCGTCCCGGCGAGTCATGATTCCCGCTTATTACCAGTATCGGAATGGATGGCTCTATTGCGGACAGTGCCGTCAGAAATTCATCAAATACCGTGACCGCCTCGGCAGACGGTACGGACTTGTCGTATATGTCTCCTGCAATGACTACGGCATCCGGATGCAAGTCTGCCGCATACGCGGCTATTTCTTTGAGCACCTTCCTCTGGTCGTCAATCAGGTTATAATGATGCAGCTGTCTGCCTATGTGCAAATCAGATAAATGAAAAAACCTCAACGTCACCACTCCTTCTTCCGTCCTTACCGCATAGCGGCGGCATCAGCCTTCTATCTCGTCCACCGCACGGATGACCGCATCCCTGAAGCCGGCTCGTTCCAGCGCGGACACGCCTCTTATCGTCGTCCCGCCGGGGGAACAGACGGCGTCCTTCATCTCGCCCGGATGCTGCTTCTTCTCCGTGTACAGCTTCCCGGTCCCACAGAGCATCTGGGCGGCAAGCTCATATGCCGTACGTCTCGGCAGGCCGTATTTGACCCCTGCGTCTCCAAGCGCTTCCAGAAACATGCTGGCAAATGCGGGGCCGCAGCCCGCCACGGTACCAGCCGTTCCTACAAGTTCCGTCTCGACAGGCTGTACCAGTCCGATGGCAGAAAACAACGTGTAGAATGCCTCATACTCTTCTTCCTCAAGCGAATGCCTGTCCTCGCATACGGTGATTCCTTCCCCTACGGATACCGGAGTGTTCGGTATCGTGCAGATATAGTGGACGTCTGTACCCAATATGTCCCTGAACGTGTCAAATGTATAACCGGCCGCTATGGAAACGACGATTCTGCCTTTCAGCGACTTTGCAAGCGGGCGTATGACATCCGCCACCATAGCGGCTTTCAGCGATATGACGACCATATCTGAATGTTCAATCACATCTTCGTTCGTCCGGCACGGAATACATCCGAATCTCCTGCAGTTCTTCTCAAGCCGCTCATAATTCCCGCCGCTTGCATATATGTCTCTTCCTTCCAGCGCCCCGCTTTTGAGGAATCCTTCTATCATAGCCTGCGCCATGCTTCCCATCCCTATAAATCCTACCTTCATATCCTGTCTCCTCTCGCATCTATATTTTCTAACCACGTCATATGACTTTTACACCGAGCAGCTTTACAAGTTCTGCCGCCTGGAACATATTGACCTTCATTCCCTGGAGCTCCCGATGCTCCTCCGAAACGGTGATACCTTCTATCACGCTGTCGGAAAAATCTATATCTTTCAGAGACGTCCGGAAAAAATCTGTCTTTGATAAATCCGACTTTTCAAAACGGACCTTCCGAAATCGGACTTCTGAAAAGAAAGATTCCCGGAAGCCGCATTCCCGCACGCTGCATCCCTCCCACGAAGAGCCTGTGAAATTAGTGAGATCCAGACGGCAGTTCTCCAGTTCTACATGCTTCAGAACCGCCATATCTAATTTAGCTCCGTTCCCTTTGCATTCCTTTATAGCCGAATCCTTCCAGTAGCTTCCGCCGAACCGGCAGTTGGAAAAATCACAGTTATCAAATTCTGCGCTGTAAAATCCTGCCCCGCTGAAATCACAGCCAGTGAACCTGCATCTCATGAATTTGATATGAATGAATTCTATTTTCCGAATATCCTCTTCCGTCAGACATTCATCCTTGTACTCCCTGTCCCGCAGCGGATACTCATCCGTCCGGGCATACGCTATATCTTCTGCAAGCATGTTTCAGCTTCCTCCATCTGAGCGTTATAATTATTTCTTGTACTTTTCATCAATCTTATTATGATACCACATAACCCACGCTATGCCAACCGTACATGCCAGCACAAAGAAGATCAACGCCGCCTGCGGATACCAGAACTCTACCAGACCGGCAATCCAGAACAGCACGGAACTTAGCCGCCACATTCTGCCATTAGCCCTGTTAAAGGCAGCTACGTCACTTACCTCGTCAGGCGATATATGCTCGCCTGTCCAAAACCACATTGGCCTCTTCCTGCGCCGGGCATATATGCCAAGCCCAACCAGCATAGCCCCCACTGCCCACATGACAGCCGGATAAATCAAATTGTACTTCATTCCCAACACACCTCCTGCATCATTATTATATAAACAGGCTGCCTCAGCAATCGATACCGGCCTTCCGTGCCTGGCTGCCCAATTCCCGGACATTGAGCGTATATTCTCTGCCGTCTTTTATAAAATGTGTCCCGCACTGCCGGAACTCAAAATGGACCCCCGCACTGATACACTGCTCTCTGACAGCAAGCACCCATTCATAATCAAGCGGCCTTGCATTCCGGTCCGACTCGCCTCCGACAACGACCAGCTCTACTCCGTCCAGATACTTCCGGATATCGATTCGCTCTATCAGCGGCTGGCAGATAATATTCTTATGCCTGATTGGGAGGGTCTTGAAAAAAGAAAGCCTCTCGTCTGCCCTCGCTTGATTCTCCACCGTACAGCCAATCGTCACGTTCTCATACCCGTCCCCCCAATCGTCAGGGATGCAGTTCCAGAAGCGCTCGATCCGCTTCGTCAAAAAGAGGAAATGAAGGTCTGGACGCTCCCGCATCATCTCCCAGCATTCCTTCCTCCACTCGTCTGCCTCCCCGATAAAAAAATCGGTGGAGAAGCATACGTAGACCGTCTGTCCCGGCTTCATCTTATACTCCCCTTTTTTGGTCTTTCTTACCGGGGCATCGAAGCCGTCCAGTTTTACGATAGCTCCGGTGTCCATCCCTCTTTTCGCATCTCCCTTATGAATATAACAGAACTTGCAGCCTTCGCTGTATCTGTGGCAGCCACGCCATGGATTCCACATCGCCATGACACCTCATCCCCCTTATCTTAAAATTTTCTTTTTTGGCATATGCAGCTTTTTATAACAGTAAGAACCGCTCCATATCCGACAAGTGCCATGAATATGAGTCCGGTCTGTAAGATCCGGAATTCATCCACATTGCCATATATATATGCTATCCTGTCCACTGGTGGCAGAATCCATGCCACATACTTAAGGAATGGAATCTCCTGTACAAGACCAGTTCTGACTACCGTCAGAACCGAGAGCAGCACCGTAAGTACGACCGCAAGCTTCCGGTCCTCCATCACTCTCGGATGCAGCAGGCTTCCTAAAGCACCTCCCGCAAATGAGCAGCCTGCCACAAGGATAAAAGCATTCAGCACGTCATACGCCGTAAGCGGCCTTAGAAACAGCCCCTTATGGTTCAAAACATTCTGGATGACAGGAAACAGCACGCATACGGCGCTCACTAGCAGACCGAGCATCGCCAGAATGATTGAACGGCTTATATAATAGCACAGGCTGCTTCTGACACGCAGCAGCTGAATCTGCTCCATCACCGGATTTTCATCCGCTGATACACTGAGCCCCGCCCAGACAAGGACGAAGAATACGAGGTAGGACGCCATTACAAAGCTGTCCACGATGCCGACCGGCATGATGGTATACATCGTGTACTGATACGCGATAATGACCACAAGCGGCATGATGAACTTGTTCCCTTTAAAGTAGATGTGCAGCCCGTATCTTGTCAGTTCAGCTATCTTCTTCATTATACATCCCTCTCAGTCTCCAGCCACGGGAAAGCAGCCCCGGCAGTATACGGTCACATTCCGTCTCTTCGGCCTTCAGCCTGTAGTAGCGGCCATATTTCGTCATACGCCCGTCAGCCTCCAGGCCTCCTGCATTTTCCAAAATGACGGTACACATTTTTGTGCCGGCAGGCTCATAGTCTTCCAGTCTTCCCTCCCGTATGGTATATACGTCTTGTGCAATGGCATTCACTATATGCTCTTCGTGGCACGACAGCAGTATCGTCACATCCTCCCCGCGAAGTTCGTTCGTCTTCTCAATCAGTACCTTCTGGGACTCCTTGTCCTGTCCAGACACCGGTTCGTCCAGCAGCAGAACATCGGGCCTCGTCATGAACGCCTGAATCACCCCTACCTTCTGAAGCGTACCTTTCGAGAGGGACCTCATGGGCACATCCAGCAGCTCGCCAAAAAAGAAGTCCTCTCCGAGCGATGCTATCCTTCTTCCGGCCTCATCCCTTCTCATGCCGTCAAGAATGCCCATGTTCAGCAGATACTGCCTTGCAGTCACCGGTGTCGGCGGGAATTTCTCAGGGATATAATGAAACAGCAGCCCAGGCGCCTGCACGGCTCTTCCGTCCGACGGTACCGTAAGACCCGCGATTATCCGAAGCAGCGTACTCTTCCCACAGCCGTTATGTCCCACGAAGGCCACCGCTTCTCCCCGATGGAACACCTTGTCTATATGATTCAGAACAAGCTTGTCTCCGTAGCTTTTCGTAACATTTTCCAATCTGATAATCTCCATAAATACTCCCCGTTCCTTATCATTCCCTCTGATTCCTTCCGTCAAGGCCATCTATATCATATATCCCCGGGACACTCCGGCCTCTCTTCAGCTACACCGCCGGCCTTCTTCTTAATCTCGATACCTTCTACCTCGAAACAGGTAATCCACGGATACTCTACATAGCGGACCATTATCTGCCCTGGAATGATGATACCTTCTTTGGGATAATATACATTGCCCAGTTCACTTTCGTCTACGTCGTATCCTTTTTCCAACATAACATCCTTGTCCTCGTCGGTAAAGCTTACCGACATCTCCTTGTACGGAGGGGCACATCAGCTCGTGATGTCTTCTATGTTCAGCACGACATGTTTCCACCCGTACTTCTGCATATAAGCCTTGGCGTTATCGTCTATTACTACCATCGTCCTGCCATCCCTTTCTCCTCTTAAGATTACAGTCTGCTACCTTTCATAATACAGAAACTTCGACCGGCTAGCAATGGTAACCGGACCGCAAATCCGTATGTTATAAAAGACGCAGATAATGTCTCCACTATCTACGCCTTATTCCACCTCTGCTTTGAAATAGTTACCCTATCTTCTTTCGATTGCTTTATTTCTGGACGATATTGATAATCTTCTTCGGCACATAGATTTCCTTGACAACCGTGCCTGTCAGCTTGTCGGCTACAGCCGCCTTGCCTGCAGCGATGGCATCTTCCTTGGACACATCCGCGGGTACCGTAACGACGGCCCTTGTCTTACCGTTGATCTGAACCGGAACTTCCACTTCATCATCCTTCATGGCATCGGCATCATATGAGGGCCATCCGGCGTGGAAGACGCTTCCTTCATGTCCAAGCTGCTCCCAGAGCTCCTCCCCCATATGAGGGGCAAACGGTGCAAGCAAGATTGCCAGAGTTGACAGTGTCTCCTTGTCTACTCCGCCTTCCTTCCTGGCGATGTCAATCAGCTTGTTGTTGTGTTCCATGAATCCGGAAATCACAGTATTAAGGCTGAAGCTGTCCAGGCGCGTCGTAATGTCATAAACCATCTTATTGCGTACCTTTATCATCTCCCTGGTCGCTTTGATGTCTTTGTCCCTGCTGTCCATCACGAGATTCCAGGCACGCTTCAGGAAACGGTTCACGCCGTCGATGCCGCGGTCGTCCCACTCGGCATCCAGCTCCGGAGGACCGACGAAGAGCTCATACATTCTCAGTGAATCACATCCGTAGTCTCTCACCAAATCGTCCGGTGATACTACATTCCCTTTCGACTTGCTCATCTTGATGCCGTTCTTGCCGGTAATCATACCCTGGTTGAACAGCTTTTTGAACGGCTCATCAAAATTAACGGCTCCGATGTCACAGAGGAACTTTGTATAGAAACGGGAGTACAGCAGGTGAAGAACCGCATGCTCCACACCGCCGATATACATATCTACCGGGAGCATCTCATCTGCTTTTTCCCTCGATACGAGCGCTTCGCTGTTATGATTGTCCACATAGCGGAGGAAATACCAGGATGAACCTGCCCACTGAGGCATCGTGTTCGTCTCGCGCTTCGCCGGCTTGCCACATACCGGACACGTACAGTTCACCCACTCGTCGATGCCGGCAAGGGGAGACTCGCCTGTGCCGGTCGGTTCATACGACTCTACGTCAGGCAGCGTCAGAGGAAGTTCGTCTTCCGGTACCGGAACTGCACCACATTCCGGACAATGGATGATGGGAATCGGCTCGCCCCAGTAGCGCTGGCGTGAAAACACCCAGTCTCTCAGCTTATAATTGACAGTAGCTTTTCCGATTCCACGCTCTTCTATCGTATGTGGCGCTTCCTTTTTCAGAACAGCGGACTCCATACCGTTCCACTCGCCGGAATTAATCATCGTTCCGTTCGCTTCGGTGTAGGCTTCCGTCATATGCTCGATTTCTTTTCCGTCCTTGGCTATGACCTGTACGATTGGTATGCCAAATTTCTTCGCGAACTCAAAGTCACGGTCATCGTGGGCAGGAACACACATAATCGCCCCGGTACCGTAATCTGCAAGTACATAGTCGGACAGCCAGATAGGCGTCTTCTCTCCATTGAGCGGATTGACTGCATAGCTGCCGGTAAATACACCGGTCTTTTCCTTATCCTGCATACGATCCACATTTGATTTCATCGAGGCATCATAGATGTATTTCTCAACCGCATCTTTCGTCTCGGGAGTGGCAAGGCTTGCTGCAAGCTCATGCTCCGGCGCAAGTACCATGAACGTCGCACCATACAGCGTATCCGGCCTCGTCGTGTATACGGTAATCTTCTCTTCTCTTCCATCCACCGGGAAATCTACTTCTGCACCGTATGACTTGCCGATCCAGTCTGCCTGCATCTTCTTGACCTTTTCCGGCCAGTCCAGCTTGTCGAGGTCATTCAGCAGACGTTCCGCGTAAGCGGTAATCTTCAGCATCCACTGGCGCAGGTTCTTCTTCGTTACCTCTGTGCCGCAGCGTTCACATTGGCCGTTTACAACCTCTTCGTTAGCAAGGCCGGTCTTGCAGGAAGGACACCAGTTGATAGGAAATTCCTTTTCATATGCCAGACCTTCTTTGAACATCTTCACGAATATCCACTGTGTCCACTTATAGAATTCCGGGTCTGTCGTGTTCACTTCCATATCCCAGTCGTATAAAGCCGCAATCTCATTAATCTGGCGTTTGATGTTTTCCACATTCTCCGCCGTAGATTTGGCCGGGTGCACTCCCATCTTGATGGCATAGTTTTCCGCCGGAAGGCCGAAAGCGTCCCATCCCATCGGATGGACAATATAATATCCCTGTAGTAATTTATATCTGCTCCAGACGTCAGAAATCACATATCCTCTCCAATGCCCCACATGAAGCCCGTTTCCCGACGGGTATGGGAACATGTCCAGGCAATAATATTTCTGGCGTTTTCCATTCTCATCTTCTTTGACATTCACCGGGGCCTGTCCCCATCGCTCGCGCCATTTTTTCTCTATTGCCTTATGATTATAAGGTGTGCTCATGGTTCATTCCTCCTATTTTAACACTATTTCTAATTGTACCACATGCGTTTTTCGTGTCAAGTTATTACCCGCAATTTATTTCACTTTTCTGGTTGTCTATCATGCCGAATTCATGTATAATAAAAGACAAGAAAATACGTATGTCAAATACATAAAAAAGGAGTGTTTCCCATGGTAAATTTATTGATTGGCCCGAAAGGCAGCGGAAAGACACAGCAGATGATCGAACAGGCTAACAGCCAGGTGAAAGTCTGCAACGGCAATGTAGTATTTATTAAAAAGACACATCGTGATACGGCAAGCGTGGCGTTTGATATCCGCACAATCTGTATGGATGACTTCAAATCTATCGAGAATATTGATGAGTACATCGGATTTTTATATGGCATGTATAGTTCCAACCACGATATCGAATGTGTATTTATCGACGGACTTTTAAAACATGCCGATATTTCATTAGGCAACGTACCAGAATTTATTGAGAGGCTGAAAAAGGTTTCCAGAGAATGCGACATTGAATTCTACGTAAGTCTCAGTGCTACGAAGGATGAGCTGTCCGGAATAGACATGGCAGACTGTACGTTATTGAACTAGGCTATGGAGGCGATGTTCCAAAGATATATTTTATCTGTAACTACATAAATAAGAGAATGCAGGGCAGTTCAGGTATGAACTGCCCCTTTTACAAGAGAAAAAAATTATGAGTGGGATTAGAGACGCAAAACGAAAAAGGGACAGGCGCAGGAAGCAGAGGAAGCTGACGTTGATGCTCGGCGCCCTCTTCACCGTCATATTGTGTGTTGCGGTCATAGCCGGCGTAAAGAGCATGATTACGAAGAACACGCCCGAAAGCGGAAAGAAGGCGGCAGAGAAAGAGGCAAAAAAGAAGGACAAACCTGACACGTCCAAAGTAGAGATAAAAAATATTGTCATCAATACGAAAAAAGATAAAAACGACTCTGACAAGTCTACAATCATCACTGTCAGCTCCGTCGGCGACTGTACGCTCGGCACGGATGTGAACTTCAACCCCGACACGAGCCTGAACGCCTATTATAATGCCCGGGGCGCCGACTATTTTTTCCAGAACGTACGGCCGATACTGGAAGCGGACGACCTGACCATCGTCAATATGGAAGGAACGCTTACCACGCAGGAGCAGCGCGAAGATAAGACGTACGCGTTCAAAGGACCGCCGGAATATGCCGCTATCCTGACCGGCGGCTCGGTGGAGGCAGCTAACCTTGCCAATAACCACAGCCGGGACTACGGTGAGAAAAGTTATACGGATACTATTACAGCACTGGAGGATGCCGGAATCGCCACCTTCGGCTATGAGCGGGCGGATGTGGTGGATATCAAAGGGGTCAAGGTCGGGCTGACAGGCATCTATGAACTGGCGGAACATATGGAAAAGAAACAGCAGGTCAAAGAGAATATCGCAGCACTTAAGGAGGCCGGCGCACAGCTTATCATCGTCAACTTCCACTGGGGCATCGAGCGGGAATATGTCCCGAACGACACGCAGAAAGCACTGGCACGTCTGGCCGTCGACGAAGGGGCCGATCTTGTCATAGGACATCATCCGCATGTGCTGCAGGGCGTGGAGAAGTACAAAGGAAGGTATATCGCCTACAGCCTGGGCAACTTCTGCTTTGGCGGAAACTCCAACCCGGAAGATAAGGATACGATGATATTCCAACAGACATTCACCATAACAAAGGACGGCGTAAAAAAAGACGAAAATATCAATATGATACCGTGTTCCCTGTCATCGGCGAACGGTTATAACGATTACAGTCCGGTTCCGCTGGAAGGTTCAGAAAAAGAGAGAGTATTGAACAAGATAGAGGAATATAGTCAGGCAATTGATTGAATTTTGAAAGGGGTCAGACCCCTGCTGCGGCAGGGGTCTGACCCCTTTCAAAATTATAACAAATTACACTAAATATTCGTACAATAATGTCACGGCCGGCAGCGTTATGATGCAGAAGATGATTGACATTACATTTATGACGCTTGCATACATCGCGTCCTTATTATATATCTGTGCCAGCTGTGTCACCATCGCCGCAGCCGGAGCAGAACCCGCCAGCAGGACCACGAGCAGTATGTACTCCGCATCTTTATGAAGCCCCTGCATACCGGCGAAGCAGAATACTGCGATGAACAGCAGGGGGAATGCAATCAGCCTGATGAAGCAGATGAAATAAGGCCTCTTCTGTCGGAATACCCATTTCAAGTCGATATTTCCTATTATCATTCCGATGACGAGCATGCTGGCCGGCCCTATCATATCCGCGAAGCCCCCGATACAGTCCCGCAGTGGAACCGGAAGGCTTACGCCGCCTGCAAAGAGGATTACTCCGACAAATATAGCTATTATGTTGGGGTTCAGAAGTATCTTCTTATAATTCTTCTGTGGCTTACGGTCAATGACCCCGATTCCATGCGTCCAGAGCAGCAGCGTCTGCACGACCATATATGCGGCCGAATAGAACACCCACTCCTGGCCGAGTACAGAAGATACGAGCGGAACGATCAGATTGCCCGAATTGGAATAGATTATCGACATCTTCTCAATAGGATTCAGGCACAACGGCTTCTGTACAAGCCGCGTCAGGCCTACAAGAAGGGCGTGTACGATAACAGCTCCTGCTGCTGCCAGCAGGAGCCCCATTATCTTATCTTTTGTCAGTGTTATCTGAAAAGAGTTCACTACTACGCAGGGGGAACAGACATATACTACGATATTGGACAGGACCTTGCTGTCCTTCGACTCAAACAAACCGGCTTTGACCAGCACATAGCCTGCCGCCATCATCAGGAACAGGGCTACGATCTGTTCAGCCAATAATATACTTAGTTCCATTATTCCTCCGTTTTCGTATTATCCTCTGTCTTTCCTTCCGAAAGAGACATTACCGTGTTGGCCTTCTCCCCTTGCTTATACTCTATCGTGACTTCCTGTCCTACGTCGTATTTGACGATATCGATAAAGTCGACTACAGATACATCAAATATCTCATCTGAGCCTTCCAGCATAACATAATAGTGGGACGAGCCTTCGATAACCGCCTGGGCAATCTTTGTTATCTTTCCGGTGGCTGTCATCACTTCTCTCGTATCCTTTTCCGCCTCTTTCACGCCATTGCTCAGCAGCAGTTCGAGATAGTTCTCCTCACACTGGCTTACGCTGTCTCCGATTGCCACGATCTGGTACTTCTGTACGTTTACCATGGCATACTTCTTCACAAGCCCGGCATCATCCTTCAACGCCATAAAATAAGTCGGCTCATCTGAAATATTCAAGAGCAGCGGGAAGGTCGATGTATATTTCAGGTTCTGTACCTGCCCTTCCGCCGATGACATGGCCGATGTCTCCGTGGCACCTTCCACCTTATAATACTTCGTCTCCATCGTCCTCTGGTTGGACAGAACGAACCCGACATTAGACTGGTCTCCGTTCACGGAAGTGACGCCTGTATACATCCACACATCATCGTCAAGCGCCAGATAATTATAGCCGTCTGTCGTCTTCAGACAGTCCTTCTGCCCCAGTACGCTGTTAAAAAAGCCATGCTTCAGTGTTCCGTAATAGTCGAACAGATCCACGAGCAGATCGGCCGAATAGGCACGGTCCACCCACTGTGGTACATCTTCGATATCATACTCTTCCGTCTCTCCGGTAATTGCATTGCAGAGCACGACCTTGCCTACCGTCTCTCCACCGAACAGGCCGATGTTGAACTTCTTGACCGGAGCAATCCAGAATGGAGTCCCCTCTTCGTCTATCTCAAAGCTCAGGTCATCGTAGATATACGTAGGGTGTGCAAATCTCAGATGCCGGTATATATTCCGGTTAAAATGCTCGCTCGTCGTATACTTTATCCCTTCTTCTAACTTGACCAGCTCTGTGGACTGGGTCGCCATATTGATACGGATATAAGCCGGGATTCCATTGGACCGGTTCGTGAACCATTTGATGACGCTTGCATATTTCAAAGGCGTCACCCGTACCGGGTTGCCTTTGTAGTTGATCTGGCTGTATATTTCATCCGCCTCGAACTGGGATACCATGTCCACCATGCTTCCCATCTTCCTGTCGCCGAGGAGTTCTGCCGTATCTTTATCCAGCAGGGGGATCTTGTCAAAGGACAGTTCTTCTACGTCTTCTGCGAACTCTCCTTCTTCCACCTTCATCAGCTTCTGGTACTTCTTGGCATTGATAATTGGGGAGGATAACAGTGCTCCTATGAGATATATCACGCCTACGCCAAGAACAAGAAATCCAAGCGTCTTCATCACTTTATTCTGCTTCAGCTCCCCTCTGCCAAGCTTTTTGCGCACTGCATACAGCACAGCCGCGGCCGCCAGCAGGAACAGGACGAAAAACCAGACATCGGTAGAATGGATGTTGATAGCAGGCAAAGAGACGTAATAATACAGGCCTGCTGCCAGTATGATAATGATTGCGATAATAAGTTTCCTAGACTTTTTCATAAACTTCTCCTTCTCTTGATTCCCGACTCTAGAACTTTCTCCTCCATGCGGACAGTGTAAACAGCATCAGGAACGGGAATATCTCAAGCCTCCCTGCCAGCATGTCAAAACAAAATACTATCTTGGACAGTGGTGAAAATTCTGCAAAGTTGCCTACCGGTCCCACATCATTGATGCCGGGGCCGATATTATTCAGCGTCGCCATGACTGAGCTGAATGTAGTTCCAAAATCCAGGTTGTCGATGGATATGAGCAGTACAGACCCCACGACAATCCCCATATATGCCAGCAGATAGATATACACGACACGGAGCACGTCCGGCCCAATCTTCTTGCCGTTAATCTTGATGATATTGACGGACTTCGGATGCAGCATCTGCTTTATCTCCCGTCTGATGCTCTTGATGACGATCATGAAACGGGATATCTTGATACCGCCGCCGGTGGAAGACGCACAGGCTCCGATAATCATAAGCAGCATCAATATGCACTGCGACAGCATCGGCCATCCATTATAGTCAGCAGTCGCGTATCCGGTAGTCGTTATGATAGAGGCCACCTGGAACGCCGCGTATCGGAACGCTTTCAGCGGGCTTGGGAACTGGCCGCTTATATTCAGCGTTATGATGGCAATCGCACCGGCTATGATTCCAAGATACACCCTGAGCTCCTCATTCTTCCATACGGATTTGGCCTCGCCGAGCAGAAGGAGGAAATAGAGGTTGAAGTTAATACCGAACAATATCATAAAGACGGTGATGACACCATCGATATATGCGCTTTCAAAATGCCCGACGCTGGCGGAATAATTTGAAAAGCCGCCGGTTCCTGCTGTTCCGAATGCATGAATCAGACTGTCAAACATGTCCAGCCCGCCGCATAACAGAAGTATGACTTCTATGAGCGTAAGCCCGAGATACATCGCGTATAATATCCGTGCTGTGGACATCATCTTCGGCACAAGCTTGTCCTTCTCCGGCCCCGGCACTTCAGCGCGCATCAGGTACATCGTATTGTTCTTATCCAGACTAGTGAGCACCATGACAAACACGAGCACGCCCATGCCGCCGACCCAGTGTGTAAAGCTCCTCCAGAATAGCATGCACTGGGGAAGAGCCTCTATATCTGTCAGTATAGAAGAGCCCGTCGTAGTAAAGCCGGATATCGTCTCAAATACCGCGTCCAGATAATAAGGGATACTGCCGGACAGCGTAAAGGGCAGGGCTCCGAACAAGGACCAGAGAATCCAGGCGCTTGCAACGATTATCATGCCCTCTTTCCCGTATATCGTACGGTTCTGAGGCTTGCGCTGCCCTGCGATAAAGTATATGACAAGCAGTACCGCCGATACGGGCAGAAAATAGACAGCGTCCCTCTCTCCGTAGACAGCGCCCACCAGTGCCGGAAGAAGCAATAGAATCGCCTCCACACCAAGCATCTTGGCCAATATAAAACGTATCATTTTAGTATTCATAACTCTCCCCAGGCTCCCTATGCAAGTATATCGCTCAAATCGTTGATGACATGTTCTTTTGTAATGATAATCACGCTGTCTCCGACTTCCAGATGGTCTTCCCCTCCCGGAATGATAATCTTCCTTTTACGCCCGATGCAGGCGATAAGGTTATTCGGCTTCGTCGGCAGGTCTTTCAGCGGTACGTTCGTATATATGCCCTCTTTTTTTATGATGAACTCCTGCGCCTCTATCTTGCCGTTAATCAGCCGGTACATCGTCTCCATGTTCACGCTTCTGGCCGAATTGTTTCTTGCCCTCACGTATCCAAGTATGGCATCTGCGGTGGCACTTTTGGCTGAGATGATGCTGTCTATCCCAAGCCCTTCCACCATCTGTGCTCTTGTATCTTCATTTACCTTCGCTACTATCTTGTTGACCCCCTGCGTCTTGGCAAACAACGCCATGATGATATTTTCCTCATCCATGCCGGTCAGGGCAACTACCGCATCTGCACTCTGGATCCCTTCTTCGAGAAGCAGCTCATGGCTTGCCGCATCGCCGTGGATGACTGTCGCACGCGGCAGATTCTCGCAGAGTACTTCGCACCGCTTCTCGTTTTTCTCGATGATCTTTACCTGCATACCCGCCTGCAGCAGCTGCCCCGCGAGATAGAAGCACACATGTCCGCCTCCGCAGATTAACACCTTCCTCACCTTTGTCGTCTTCCGGCCAAGTGCGCAGAAGAACGACTTCAGCTCCTGGTGAGCCGCCGCGATATGCAGCTTGTCACCTTTTTCCAGTACGAAGTCACCATCCGGTATAAACACTTCCGTTCCTCTTTTTACCGCGCATACGAGAATCTTTATCTGATATTTCTGGTATATTTCAGCAAGTGACAGCCCCACGAGATGACTCTCTTCGCGGACAGGGAATTCGACGAGTTCCACCCTTCCCTTCATAAATGTCTCCACTTTGCTCGTCTCGGGGAAAAGCAGCACCCGCGCTATCTCATTGGCCGCCGCCAGCTCCGGGTTTACCGCCATGCTTAGGTGAAGGTCTTCCTTGAGCAGATCAATCTGCCGGTAATAGACCGGATTTCTGACCCTCGCAATCGTATGTTTTGCGCCAAGCCTCTTCGCCAGCAGGCAGCTGAGCATATTGAGCTCATCCGTGGACGCGCAGGCAATGACAAGATCTGCATGGGGCACATCGGCCTGCTTCTGAATCTCTACATCAGCTCCATTTCCTGTAATACAGAATATATCCAGCTGGTTCAGTGCCTCCTTCAGCTTTCCTTCATTCTGGTCAATCAGCACAATGTCGTAATTCTCTTCGGATAACTGAGAAGTCAGCTTATGGCCGACTTTGCCGTCACCTATGATTACTATTTTCATTTTCTATTCCTCTTATATATTCTCTAATGTTTTCGGTATAGCATAGAGATTATAGCACTTTTGTATTAAGAAAAAAAGCCCTTAAGGGCTTTTCTTCTATAATTATTAATCGCTCTCAGCAGCACGCTTTGCAACTTCAGCTTCCTGGATATCAGAAGGAGCCTGCTCATAGCGGCTGAATTCATATTCATACGTGCCTCTTCCGCCTGTCATAGAGCGAAGGACCGTACAATAACCGAACAGTCCTGTCATCGGTATGTCGGCTTCAATCACCTGCCGGCCCCCGGCTATCGGATTCATGCCGAGCACTCGCCCGCGGCGCTTGTTCAGGTCACCCATGACGTCACCGGTGTAATCATCCGGTACCGTGACTTTCAAAGAGGCGATCGGCTCCAGCAGCACCGGGGCAGCCTCCATGAAGCCTTTCTTAAATGCCTGCACAGTGGCAGTCTTGAACGCCATCTCAGAAGAGTCGACCGGATGATAGGAACCGTCATACAGCGTTGCCTTGACACCGACTACCGGATAACCGGCGAGAGGCCCCTTGACGATAGAATCCTGAAGTCCCTTTTCCACTGCCGGGAAGTAGTTCTTCGGTACGGCTCCGCCGACAACCGTCTCTGCGAATACAAACGGCGTCTCCAAATCTCCGGACGGTTCGAATGTCATCTTGACATGACCATACTGGCCGTGCCCGCCGGACTGCTTTTTATATTTCGTATCTACATCGGATTTCTTCTTTATCGTCTCGCGGAAAGCAACCTTCGGCGTATCCAGGCTGATCTCGCACTTATATCTTGCCGCAAGCTTGCTTGCAGCTATATCAAGATGCTGGTCGCCCATGCCGTAGAGCAGCGTCTGCCGGTTCTCGCTGTCGTTGACAGCCTTCAGCGTGACATCTTCTGCCATCATCTTCTGGAGCGCCTGGGATACCTTATCTTCGTCCCCTTTATTCTTGCATATATACTTCATATATGTATACGGCTTGGAGTATTCTGTCCTTCCGTACAATACAGGGGTCCCTTTCGCAGAGAGCGTATCTCCGGTCTTCGTACTCGTAAGCTTGGCAATCGCCCCGATGTCGCCTGCAAACATCTCTGTTACTTCCACCGGCTTGTTTCCTACCATCGTATATATCTTTCCAAGCTTCTCTTCCGTATCTGAGTCTGCATTATAAAGCACATCTTCACCTTTCAGTACGCCGGAACACACTTTGATAAAAGAATACTTTCCGATGAACGGATCCACCATCGTCTTAAATACGTAGGCCGACTTCGCTTTAGCGAACTCGTAGTTGGCCTCGAATATCTCATTCGTCTTGCGGTTGATGCCCGCGCATTCTCTGTTGGCCGGGCTTGGGAAAAACCTTACGATATCTGACAGCAGATTGGCAACGCCCTGGGCCTGGATATTAGATCCCATGGATACCGGTACGATGCTTCCGTCCATAACTTCCGTCCTCATAGCCGCACGTATCTCTTCCACGGAGAATTCCTCCCCGGCGAAGTAACGTTCCATGAATTCATCACTCGTCTCGGCAACTGCCTCAAGCAGCTTTTCCCGGTATATTTCAAGGTTTGGCTTGCAATAGTCAGGAATCTCGCACTCTTCGCGCTCACCGATTCCCGTATAGCGCCTGCCTGCATTTTTTATGACGTTGACATAGCCTACGAGCTTTTCATTTTCACGAATCGGCTGGAAATGAGGAGCTATCACCTTCCCATATCTGTCTGTGAGCTCCTGCACCACTTCGCGGAAGCTGGCGTCGTCCACATCCATCTCTGTTACATATACCATGCGCGGCAGATTATATTTGTCGCACATCTGCCATGCCTTTTCTGTCCCTACCTGGACTCCCGCTTTTCCCGATACTACGATGACCGCCGCATCCGCCGCACTCACCGCTTCCTCCACTTCGCCCACGAAGTCAAAGTATCCCGGAGTGTCAAGTATGTTAATCTTGGCCTTCTCCCACTCGACAGGCACTAAGGTCGTACTAATTGAAAATTTACGTTTCTGTTCTTCTTTATCAAAATCACTAATCGTGTTGGCATCCGATATCTTTCCCATCCGATTTGTTGCTCCTGATACATAAGCCATAGCCTCTGCAAGGCTCGTCTTACCGCTTCCTCCGTGCCCCAAAAGGACTACGTTTCTAATCTCATCCGTTCTGTAAACCTTCATAATTCGCTGCCTCCTTATATTGGTAGAATCTCATGTATATATTGTACTAAAACTTGTACGTTTTTACAACTCTTTTATACATACTTTACAACAAATAGTGCTTTTCTACTTTAAAGCGCTATAGTATTGACAAAAGATAGAAGAAAAGATAGAATTTAACCTATATCTATTTGAAGAAAGGTGTGTACCTATGTATCATAAAATTGGTTTTATCGGTCTCGGCCTTATCGGCGGTTCTATCGCGAAAGCTGTCCGGCAGTATTTTCCGGATTATGAAATCATAGCATTTGACAAGAACAGGGAGACGCTTGCCCTCGCCACGCAGGAGTCTTTGATTCATGTGGCGGCAACTTCTATTGACGACAATTTTAAAGGCTGTAGCTACATTTTCCTGTGCGCTCCTGTCTCTTACAATACCGCTTATCTGAAACAGATTGCGGGATATGTGAACGAAGGCTGTATCCTGACAGACGTAGGCAGCGTTAAGACGAACATCCATGAGGAGGTAGAAGCATTAGGGCTTGAAGAATACTTTATCGGCGGACACCCGATGGCAGGATCTGAAAAAAGTGGCTATGTGAACTCCAAAGCCATGCTCATCGAAAATGCGTACTATGTCCTGACGCCGTCCCCAAAGGTTCCGGTGGAAAAGATAGAAAGGTACCAGGCATTTGTCAAAGCTTTGAAGGCCATTCCGGTCATCCTGGGATATCGGGAACACGATTATGTCACCGGTACAATCAGCCATCTGCCCCACATCATCGCCTCCAGCCTTGTAAACTTCGTGAGGGATACGGATACGGAAGAGGAGATGATGAAGCAGCTGGCTGCCGGCGGGTTCAAAGACATCACACGGATAGCGTCGTCTTCTCCTACCATGTGGCAGCATATCTGCCTGAAGAATAAGGAGAATATCTCCAAAATTCTGGAGGAATATATAGAAACGCTTCAGGAGGCCAAAAGAATCGTCGATGCCGGTGATGAACGGGGGCTTTATCATCTGTTCGACAGCTCCCGCAGCTACCGCAATTCCATACCGGAATCTTCCGCGGGTCCAATCAAAAAGGCTTTTGCCGTATATTGCGACATCATAGACGAAGCAGGCGGTATCGCTGCTATCGCTACCATACTGGCGTCCAACAATCTGAATATTAAAAATATAGGAATCGTACACAACAGAGAATTTGAAGAAGGGGTTCTGCGCATTGAATTCTACGATGAGGTCTCATCCTCAAGAGCGGCGGATTTACTGCAGAAATTCAGGTATATCGTATATGAGCGTTAAGTATATCAGTAAAGCTTCGGGGCTTAGAGGAACGGTAGTTGTCCCCGGCGACAAGTCCATCTCCCACCGTGCCGTCATGCTTGGCTCCATAGCACTTGGAACGACGGAAATCACCAATTTCCTGGAAGGTGCGGATTGTCTGGCAACCATCGGCTGCTTCCGGAACATGGGCGTGGAAATCGAACATAAGCCCAAGAGCGTCCTCGTACATGGCAAAGGCCTCAGAGGCCTGCGCGCACCTGAAGGGGTATTGGATGTAGGAAACAGCGGAACGACCACCCGCCTGATATCCGGAATTCTAAGCGGGCAGAACTTTACTTCCGTCCTCTCCGGCGACGAATCCTTAAATTCCCGGCCCATGGGACGAATCATCACTCCCCTCGGGCGCATGGGGGCCAGGGTCACAAGCGTGGATGGCAGCGGCTGTGCACCGCTGAAAGTCGAGCCGGGCTGTATACATGGCATCCACTATGAATCCCCCGTGGCATCTGCCCAGGTTAAGTCTGCCGTCCTGCTGGCCGGGTTATATGCGGACAGCGAGACTTCTGTCACAGAACCGGCCCTGTCACGGAACCATACGGAACGGATGCTCCAGAGCTTCGGTGCCGCTCTGACAGCGACGATGCATCCGGACGGACGTGCCACCGCCACGGTAGCGCCCTGCCAGGAGCTATACGGCCAACAGATTGATATACCCGGAGATATCTCGTCCGCAGCATACTTTATCGCGGCCGGGCTTACCGTACCCGGTTCCGAACTCCTGATTAAAAATGTAGGCACCAACTTTACAAGGGCCGGTTTCCTGAGCGTATGCCAGAACATGGGGGCAGATATCACCCTTATCAACGAGGCCATACAGAGCGGCGAACCGTGCGCAGACATCCTCGTAAGGCCGGGTCGACTCCACGGAACCGTTATCGAGGGAGACCTCATCCCGTCACTCATCGACGAGATTCCTGTCATCGCCGTCATGGCTGCATGCGCTGAAGGGACTACTATTATCCGCGATGCGGCTGAACTTAAGGTCAAGGAGACAGACCGTATTCAAACCGTTACTGAAAATCTTCGCGCTATGGGTGCACATATCACCCCGACAGAAGACGGCATGGTGATAGAAGGGGGCCGCGTGTTAAAGGGGGCATCCATCGAAAGCCATATGGACCACCGCATCGCCATGTCCTTTGCCATTGCAGGCTTATCGGCGGAAGGTGAGACCCAGATTCATAACAGCCAATGCGTAGATGTATCCTATCCCACATTCTGGGAGACAATCGAGAGTCTTCACTAAATTCCGCTGACTTATCAATCGGGTACAGGTCAAAAGTCAATTAGGGACGTAACTAAATTCAAAAAGGTTACGTCCCTATTCACATAATTTTCACAATTTTAGCTGAGCGTCTATAAGGTATATGCCGTCTACATCTGGATCTGACAGCATTTGCAGCAGCTCGTCCCTGCCGGCATTTACCACCACGCCATATCCGTTTACACCATTCTTCTGCACGTAATCCAGCGCACCTTCATACTGCTGTCTGTCGAATACGTTCTCCCCCGGTACGACTGATGCGAATATCTGTCCGAACGCTTCGTTATCTTTCATGTAAGCTAGCATGGAGGTGACATGCTGCGTCAGTACATCCGCGTCTATCTCTCCCTCCTCTTCGTACTGTGCCAGATCCAAGTATGGGTATCTTTTCTGGTCATAGCTGTCTGTCCTTACGTAGCCTGCGGCATCCGGCCTGTATCCCATGTAGCCGGACATGGTTCCTCTCTGGTCCTCATATGTCTCGAAAGGAACATAGAGATATTCTCCGCTGTATTTTTTCATGAACGCTGCAAGCTGCTCCGTATCTTTTGTCTCTTTGAAGGACAGAGCAGCGCGAACCACCATAGATTCTGACAAGCCGCGAAGTTTTACGGCAGCTTCCTCTGCTGTCGTTCCGGCGAATGTCTCCCTGTCTTCCACAGAGTAGGTAAATGCATTTCCGGGAAGATCCGGCTGGTTCCAGCTCATATCTGTCCAGTAGAGATGGTTCTTATTCAGTTCCAGATAATGATGGCTTATCCGGCCGTTTATCTGCGTCTGTACGTCCAGGGAATGCCTTCCGTACCCCTCCGGGCGTACGTTGACGGAGGCGAACCCTTTGTCCCCGCACACAAGCTCCATATATACCGCCATGTTCAAATCAAGAGGGGGCTGTGATTCTCTGGGACTGGACGGGTTATAATATATGGCATCCATAACAGGAGACAGGGCATAGATAGCCAGAAATACGAGCAGCAGCACGACCGCACCTGTCAGCACCGCATAGTGCCGCAGCTTTCTGTTTACCGCGCGGGATATCCTGCGGCCCATTTCATTGTAAGCCCATCCCTTTTCTGCCCTTCCGTTATTTTCCGCTCCGGCAGGCCCCTCTTCTTCAGCATACAACGTCTCATCCATACTGCTGTCCAGATATTCCAGCAGCACTCTTGTCTTATTCAAGTCCTCCTCTATCCGGGCCTTCTCCTCTTCCCCTATCTCTCCTTTTACATATTTTCTGAACCGTTCTTCATAATTCACCTGCCACACCTTCTTTCTGAATCCGTTTCGTCTGCACGCCGCCCGTCCGTCTCCTCCAGCATCTTCTTAAGCTTTTGCTTGGACCGGTGAAGGATGACCCGGGTATTGCCATGTCCTGTTCCAAGCTGCCGGCTGATTTCTTCCTGTGAAAGGCCGGCAAAGTAATATAACACGACCGCTTCCCGTTCTCGTCTGCCCAGCTGGAGAATCATCTCGTATAATCTCCGGTTCTGCTCCTTTTGTATAAGCAGTTCCAACACTTCTTCCGCCTCGTCAGTCATTGCCATCTCCTCTATGGCATCAAATCTGCGGTCTCTTCTCCACAGGTCTATGTACAGATTTCTAGCCACCTTAAGCAGCCACGGAAGTACCAGCTCTGCCTGTTCGAGGGAGCAAAGGGCCTTCAGGAACGTCTCCTGCGTCAGATCCTCGGCTGTCTCGCGGCTGTGACAAAGAGAAAAAAGATAGAGATATACCGGTTTCATATACTTCATATACACTTGTTCAAGCAGATCTTTTTCCACTTTATCACCCCCTTTAACATATACACGTATGAATACGGAAAATGTTACACATGCAGACAGGGACAGGAACGCCCGCTGCGCCCTGTCCCTGCATATGCTCCTAATAATATCTGACATTAACATTTTTTCCGATATGCTCTGCGCATTCTTTCAGCTGGTCCACAAGATTCATGCGGATGCTCAGGTCAAACGGCAGGTTGGAATTCTGATGTGCCGTGTTGACTGCCTTTCCGACAAACAGATTCAGTTCCGTACACTCTTCTATCATCAGTTTCGCCAGCTTCGCCGCCCCGTTTTCCGCATCAAGCTCATCAAAGAACGCCTCGTCAAATTCATCCTGTTCGTAACGTCTCAGAAGGTTCAGCGCTTTCCCAAGCGTCAGCACTCCTTCCGTCACAAGATCCAGCCCTTCAATCGTCGCGGTAGGCGGTACGTTCGGATCTGCGTAGTTCAGGGAAGTGACAATATCCTTGCGCAGTACCCTTGCGACGATATTGGCGCTCGTTCCGCCGCAGACGACCTTCTTCCCCTCGCCGCGCATGAAGTCCTTCACCACCCGCTCATCATCTTCTTTTTGCGTCGGCGGTCCGGTGAACAGATTGACGATACGCCGTTCGATCACCCGGGTGACGGCAATGGTCGTATCGTCCCCCGGCTTCTGACCGTACAAATCGTCGCAGGCTTTGCTGAGCATGGCTGCCAGGCGGGAAGCCGAAAGCGTCTCTTTCGTACATTTCAGCGTGTATTCCGCCATACTCTCCCAAGTCCAGCCAAAGTTCAGCAGCTCTCCTACGCCGGCATAGATGACACCGTCGCTCATAAGTACAAAACAGTCATTCAGCTGCACCTTGAACCGGTACAGATGAATCACCTTGTCTTCTATCACCCGCTCCTCGTAGGGATAGTCCACCACCTTACCGTCTCTAACGAACACGCAGGACGGATTGTCAAACTCCACGAGATACGCATCTCCGTTGTGGAATATCTGCAGGATGCTGAATGTCGCATATGCCACTTCCCGCACCTTGCAGACCGGCAGCGTCTTCGCAATCGTCTCCACGCAGTCCTCAATCGGCGCCCCCTCCAGATACATGGTAGCCAGTATCTTGGACGTGAGCGTAGCGAGGATATTGGCTTTGACGCCACTGCCCATGCCGTCGGCCAGAATCACGATCTCGGAATCTTCGGTCTTGAGCACTTCCACCTTGTCGCCGCACAGCTCTTCCCCGTGCTTGTTCAGGCTCTTCCATGCCACATCTACACTTACATTCATGCTACTCTCCTTCTTCTTCAAAAAGAATAGAATCTCTTAGCTTGGACAGGGTCACCTTCGTCTCTGCCGTCGTCTCCCCGAGCAGGCCCGCAATCTCCTGCGCGACCATCATCTGCTTGTCGATGACCCTCTGCGCCATCTCCACCGTCTCTATCTTCAAGTTATAGTGCTGCTCTTTCGCTTTTTCTTCCTTCGTGATATCCTGGTACGTCACAAGGACGGATTCCAGGCTCTCAATATATATGATAGACTCTACGACCGTCATCCCGATGGACTCAAGCCCCACCTTCTTATGTATGATCTGATGCTTCGTACGGAGCACTTCTGATATGTCCCTGTCATCCAGGAACTCGAATATGTACCGCTCCAGAGCTTCTTCCCGGGAGACGTCCAGCATCTCCTGCGCCTTCTTGTTGCATTCCCTGATGCGCATGTCCTTGTCCACGATAAGAATCATGCTCGGCGTCACATCCATGACGACGTTGGACATGGACTCCGCCTGCTCGAGCGCATGGGGCAGGCACATCCCTATCTCCGCCTTCCTCTGGTACACCGCCACAGCCTTAGCCCGGCATGTAGGATAGCCGCAAGCCCCGCAGTTGAGCTCATCCTCGGCCGTATATTTGCCCATGGCCTTCAGAACTTCCCGCATCTCGGTACTGTCGGGCATCTTGTCCGCCACGTGGCGGTCATGGAATTCCTTTTCCATGGATATGTTCCCGCAGGCAATCCCTTCTGCGGGCTCTCTGTGTCCGACCTGGTCTTCCACATTCATCTTCGCCTTGATGACCGTCTGCTGCCATTTATCGGAGGCAGGTCCCTTGATACAGCCGCCCTCACAGACATTCACCTCAAAGAAGCAGTCCTCCACCTCTCCCCTTGTAAGCTCCTCGAACAGCTCCATGCAAGGCTTCAGCCCGTCTACATACGCTTTATAATAATTGTCTTCCACGGAATCTGCCAGTATCGACTTGACGATTCCCCCTCCGACAGGATACAGCTTATTGACCCGCGGGTCCGGATTGCCGACCGGCCTGTCCTCGCATGCAGATACGTCGATGCCTTCCGCCGCCCACCACTTTGTAATCTCTTCAAATGTAAGGATGGCATCTACCGCGCCGATTACCCTCTTGTCCCCGATCGCCTCTTCCTTCTTGGCGATGCACGGCCCGAGGAATACGACCTTCGTGTCATCCCCGTATATGCTTTTGATGAGACGTCCGTGGGCGATCATGGGGGACACGACCGGTGCCATCTGACTGGTCAGGGCAGGATAATACTTCTCAATCAGGTCGTTCACGCTCGGACAGCATGTCGTGATGATATTCTTCATCTTACCGTCCTTCAACAGCTTTCTGTACTCCTGGGTCACAAGGGCGGCCCCTTCTGCCGTCTCGCGCACTTCATAAAAGCCAAGCCTTAGCAGAGCGTCCACCACCTGCCCCGGCTTTCCATATTCCAGAACGCCAAGATAGGACGGCGCTATGGAGATGACCGTCTTCATCCCCTGCTTCAGATAGCCTTTTACCCGTTCCATATCACTGGCAAATGTCTTGGCATTCTGCGGACAGACTTCCAGGCAGTGTCCGCAGTTGATACAGTGATCCTTCATAATATGCGCCTGCTCATTCTGTACAGATATGGCTTTTACTTCGCAGTTACGCACACATTTATAACAGTGTCTGCAGCTTGCATCTCTAAAATCAATTACCCTCACCTGGCCGCCTCCTTCTGTATGACTTCATGGAAGAAATCTTCTGCATCTTCCGGCTTTACATGGTAGATATCCTCTCCAATCTTCACGCTTACCCCTTTGGAACAGGCTCCCATGCAGAAGGATCCGCACAGCTCTACCTGTGCATCAATCTGCTCTTCTTTGAGAAGCCTGCCAAATGTCTTTACAATCGCCTCCGACCCGCGCAGATGGCAGGAACTTCCGATACATATCTGGACTTTCATAATGTGCCCCTTTCCGCTCTGTGTGCAGATGCCCCGCCATTGATCCTTCTGCTTGGACGGCAAGGCCGGCCTGCACTTAAATATTTGCAATTATTATAACATTACCGGCGCATTAACGCAATTCGACTTCTATATCTGCTTCCCGCATTACTTCTATTATTTTTGATGCGCAGCAATCGGCATCGGCGCTGTTAGACAGGATGACCTTCAGACCGTCCAATTCCGTAAGGCAATCGTAGAGCGCATCCAGATTCGAACCGTAATAGTCCGGGAGCCCAAGCCGCTCTTTCAGGTATGCATGAGCCGCTTCCTTCTGGCAGAGTCTGCCCGCGTCCAGTGTAACTTCTTTCATTTTAACCCTCCTGTCATTCTTCTTCGTATAATAACTCAAAGCTTTCATAATGGTCTTCCGTGTAGTAGATCAGCCCGTCATCCGAATAGATAATCCTTTTGGCTCCCCGGTAACCGCCGTCACCGTCAATATCGCACTCATAATAGTTCCGGCCGGGCTTCTCAGGCAGAAGGCCTTCATAATTGCCAAAATGGTCCCCTCCGATGCTTTTCCCCGGTGCAGCTTCGCCCAGATTCCCTTTTTTACTGTCCCATCCATGCGCTTTTGCCTCCTTCTTCGTGATGAAGTTATCCGGAAGCCGGCCATAGGTATGAATATAAGCCGCAACCTCTGCTTTTGAAGTATATGTGCCGGCCTCCTCTACCTTGACCGTCTCATTCCTTCTTCCTGTCTCCTGAACGGTTCCGCCGCCGGACGTACTGCCCGTTGCCGGACCGCCACAGCCCCCGGCCAGCAGGCAGAGCAGCAGGGCGGCGATTCCTGCCAGATAGCGTATCTTTCTGTTCATGCTTCCCCTTTCTGCTTATTATGGTTTGATATTACTATTATACAGAGACTTTGTATCAACTGCAAACATCCCACATCTTTTTTCCCAATTCCTATTCCATTCTGAACGTATGTTTGGTATAATAGAATATATAGATTTATCATGTAGATAAGGAGCCGCCAGTATGATGGAACAGATTTCACTTTTTGATAATGAACGGGCAATCACCCCGCTTGCCAGCCGCCTACGCCCCGGAAGCCTCGATGAATTCGCCGGGCAGGAACACCTGCTCGGCCCCGGAAAGCTGCTGAGGCAGCTCATCGACAAGGACCAGATATCTTCCATGATATTCTGGGGACCTCCGGGTGTCGGGAAGACCACGCTGGCCCGTATCATCGCGGGAAGGACGAAAGCCGATTTTATCGATTTCAGCGCTGTCACCAGCGGCATAAAGGAAATCAAGGAAGTGATGACCAAGGCGGAAAAGGACCGGCATGCCGGCATCCGCACCCTCGTCTTTGTCGATGAGATCCATCGTTTCAACAAAGCCCAGCAGGATGCGTTTCTGCCGTATGTGGAGAAGGGCAGCATCATCCTAATAGGGGCGACGACGGAAAATCCTTCGTTCGAGATCAATGCCGCTCTCCTGTCCAGATGCAAGGTGTTCGTGCTCCATGCCCTGTCAGAGGACGACCTGCTTCACCTGCTTTGCCACGCGCTTGCCTCTCCTTCCGGGTTCGGGAATCTGGATGTGGATATCTCTGAAGACTCTCTGCGGATGATAGCGGGCTTTGCCAACGGGGACGCGCGTACTGCTCTGAATACGCTGGAGATGGCTGTCCTCAACGGGGAAATCACCCCTGAAAAGACGCTTGTCACGAAGTCGTCCATCGAACAATGTATCAGCAGGAAATCCCTGCTCTACGATAAGAATGGGGAGGAGCATTATAATCTCATATCGGCCCTGCACAAATCGATGCGCAACAGCGATCCGGACGCCGCCATATACTGGCTGGCCCGGATGCTGGAGGCCGGAGAGGACCCGCTCTATGTCGCCCGGCGGCTCGTGCGCTTTGCCAGCGAGGACGTGGGCATGGCGGACAGCCAGGCTCTGCCTCTGGCCGTGGCGGGCTATCAGGCCTGCCATTTCCTTGGGATGCCCGAGTGTAATGTCCACCTCACCCATGTCGTGACCTACTTGTCCATGGCTCCGAAATCCAATTCCCTGTATGTCGCTTATGAGACATGCCGCAAGGATGCCCAGGAACGTCTGGCGGAGCCGGTGCCGCTCCAGCTGCGCAATGCGCCGACTGCGCTGATGAAAGACCTGCGCTACGGAGTCGGCTATCAATACGCCCACGATAGCGCCGATAAGCTGACCGACATGCAGTGCATGCCTGACAGCCTTGCAGGCACGACCTATTACCATCCTACCGAAGAAGGAGCCGAAGCCCCTGTCAGACAACGGCTGCAGCAGATCCGGACCTATAGGAATCAAATAGAGCCCGGATTCTGAAGCAGTACCCATAATGCCGTTAAAAGCAGCATCCTACCAAAAACAGGGCGTGTTTCCCAACTTCAACACGCCCTGTTCCACTACTGCACGCGGTCATTCATACTCTTGTTTCCCATCATCCACATGAATGCGCTAATGCAGTCTTCTGATATTAGTTATGATACTGTTTCTGAGTATACGTTTTACCGGTACATATATCGTGATCAGACTAATTCCGGCACATACTACAACCGCTGTCAGAACAGAAAAAGCAAAATCGGAGAGATCTCCCGTGTTACTCATTACAGCAAGCTTAAAAGTTTTCATGCTGTCAAAACTTGTAGCGACACGTAATCTGAAAACAAACCAAGCAGAACAGATAAGCGCTCCTGCCCCTGTAATAATGACTGACTCGTATAGATATTCATAATAGTACATTTTCTTCAAATCGGATTTACTTATTCCCAAAGTCTGGAGTATGCCTATCCTTTTTCTTTCATAATTGAGATGACCCGCATTGCCCTGATACATAATTAATAAGTACAGCAGCCATACAGCCGTTATAATTACCACCATGCGGAATATATCCGAAACGAGCTGTCCGCGTATCTCCTCATATATGTTTCTTTCGTTAACCAGCCCTTCACCATTATGCATCGTGCTGAAAAAATCTGCTATTGCAATGTCCATTTCTTCAAAATCCGCATCCTCCGAATATGGAAATCGAACTGAATTATAAAGGTTTTCATCCTCAATTCCACAAAGTTTATCCAGGAATCTTTCCCCGACGGCTATAACCTGTTCTCCATACTGTGGGGCGGCATATATGATACCACCTACTTTTATCTTTCTCGTCCCCCATGGAGAAGATATATTGATATATGTTCCAGGCTGTATGGGATTATCCTCTTCGTATGTATATATGTGTCTTTTCTCAACCGAGCCTTCCGGGTCTATATAAACCGGCTCTTTATCGATGATGTCCGTGCCAACATCCCGGATTTGATATGGAGATAAAAACAGTATGCATTCTTCCCCCTCATTAAACGCATCCTCATCCAGCTCACCGTCAGCAACCGCATCCTGATAGCCGGACAGCCTTTCTTTCTCTTGCGGGCTGACTCCCCGGATTTCATTGAGTGTAAAGTAATCACCCTCTTTATCGTACGGCTCTGTACTATTGTGGACTTGAGCGTAACGCCGGTATGTCCTGACATATTCACTGTCCTTCCAGCCATTCCAGCTAATCGTAATCATCTGTTCCTTTCCTGAACAGTTGAGAAACTTTTCGTATTCTGCCGTTTCTATGCCCGGAATATCTTTTATGTTATCAATGTCCACATCTGATATTCCTTCTGTCAGATCAGGCGTTTGAAACAGATAATTATATCCTTTCTGTTCCTTCCAAAAACGATAATCCGACTCAGATTTTATAAACAGGTATGTGCAGACTGCTGAAATGACAATAACGATTATAGATATGCCGGCCCTAAAACCGATCCTGTCCCTATAGAACCTTCTATTTCGCTTCACCATGCTTTTTATCGTATGATATTCAGCTCTTTTAATATCTAATACCTTTTTTTCGTATCTTTCGCTGTCTTCCTTATATGAAGACATGATTTCCATCATACAGACCTGCATTGCCATGCCCAGATATCCAATCACGAAGACAATAGCACAGGCACCCCCTATCTGCAATATGTTCAGCCACTTAATCTCATAAAATACGGATATGCCCATTACTGATTTGACAATACTCAATAAAGCAATACTTCCTGCAGAACCAATCATGGCTCCTGCAAGTACAGAGAAGCCCAGGAAATATACACATTTCCACAAGGTCAGCAGCAATATCTGCCCCCTTCCGGCTCCCAAACCTCGGAGAATCAGCAGACTGTATCTCTCGTTTTTTGCAAACACCGTCAATAAATATCCGATAATAATAGTAGAGACAAGAATCAAAAACATGACCTGTTTCCCGTCCTCAGACAGTGTAGCTGCCAGGCTCATATTCCCGGGATACGCCTCTTCATTAAAAACAAACTCTGCCTCACTATTCTGACCAATCCGTGCAGACAGATTGTTAAGACTGCCTGCATTCATATCTGAAGTTTTAAAAAAATAAGTGATGCTATTATCACTTTCGGCAACTGTCTTGGAATTCTTGCCTTGAATCACAGATGGGAGCAAAGACCTGTCTACTGTCCAGTCTGTTCCCCATGTCTTGATAATACCGGTTATAATGACCTCTCTCCCAGACTTCCGGCTTCCTTCAGCATAATCCAAAGATACTTTATCACCAATATCAACAGTTCCGTCAAGCTGTTTCACAATTGAAGACGGCAGCGCTGCCTCTGTCTCTGTCACGGGCCATTTCCCGTCTTCCAGCTCCAAACGGGCAAGTTCCCTCGCTGTCTTGTCCACAGTTCCAACTTTGCCGCAATCCTTACCCTCTACACGTACATTGCCACCGGTCTCCATAGCGCCTATACTATAGACATCTTTCTGAGTTTCCAAAGTGTCCTTTAAATTAATGTCAGCACCTATGGCTGCTCCGGACCATTCCCCATATTTCTCATAGCGGTTCTCTTCTAAAGTTTTTTCAAAACTTCCTGCAAATATAACGAGCATAAAATTGACAGCATAAATCAGTATCAGCATTCCTGTCAACAGCCTCGTCTCTCTTTTTTTTCCTCTTATACTTTTTAAAGCAATTTTTCTCATAGTATTTTCATCCTATAATCATTCCATCTTGTAAACGAATTGATTTGTCTGCCTGTTCTGCAATTTCCATGTCATGGGTTACAAGCAGCACTGTCTGGTCAAACTCACGTTGCATAGCCTTCAGAAGATAAATAACCTTTTTGCTTGTTTCCACGTCCAGATTCCCTGTAGGTTCGTCAGCAAAAATTATGCTCGGCCTGGCTGCTAACGCTCTGGCAAGCGCTACTCTTTGTTGTTCACCTCCAGACAGCTGATTTGGAAATTTCAGCCTTAAGTCTGCGATATCCAGCATTTCCATAATCTTTTTAATATATCTTTTATCAGGTTTATTCTTATTAAGATACAAAGGCATCTTTATATTTTCTTCCACGCAAAATTCTGGCAGCAGATTATAGGATTGAAAAACAAATCCCATCTTCTGTCTGCGTAATTTTGACAGCTCGCTGTCTTTTAACTTATGTATATCCACGCCCTCAATCAGCACTTTTCCGCTGGTCGGTTTATCAAGACCGCTTAACAGATGTAAAAGTGTAGACTTGCCGGAACCGCTCTTTCCTATAATAGAATAAAACAGTCCCCTTTCGATAGCTAAATGAATTCCTTTGATTGCAGCAGCTTCTACCTCACCCGTTTTATAAACTTTACTAAGATTCTGTGCTTCTAAAACATTTGTCATATGTCTTATCCCCTATATCTTTATATATTGTCTTGCATTTTCACTAGTTCTTCAGTCGCTCATGTGCCTGTATGGTTTACGTATTGTTTTATTTTAATTTTAATACTTATCCTCATGTATCTCAACTATTTTTCCTCTAACAGTGCTCGTGAAACCTTCGTTTCAACATTTCAGCTCATTTAATATGAAATTATCTCAAAACTAAAAATTGTGTTGACTTTTCTTTATTACTGCATTATAATAAAGCAAAATCAAGAACCGATGAGCAAGAGTAGTAGCTTTAACGGTATATTTACAGAGAGTCACGTGATGGTGGAACCGTGATAATATCCGATTCAGTGAATGGACTTGCGAGGGCAAACCAAAATGGCATGTATCGTGTCAAAGTAGGAGCGACGGAATCCAACCGTTATCACATGGAACATGTATGTCTGTACATGTCTGAGCGCATTCTTTTCCTATCTGCCGAAAGAATGAATTTAGGTGGCACCGCAGGAACCCACTCCTGTCCTAATGATTTAGGACAGGAGTTTTTTACGTTATAGGAAATTACGTCCTATAAAGCCAAAACCCTCCGGGGGATGAAAACACCTGCGCTAAACCTCTCTGTCGGACTTAGCATTTATCAATCTCAAATGAAAGGAAGGAAAACATGATGAAAGAAGCAAAGAAAATCCCTTACAAAATCTACCTTGAAGAAAGTGAGATGCCAAAAGAATGGTATAATGTACGCGCCGATATGAAGAATAAGCCTGCACCGCTCTTAAATCCAGGCACTTTAGAGCCTATGACCTTTGAGGAGCTTCGCGGTGTATTCTGCGACGAGCTCGTAAGACAGGAGCTGGACGATACGACGCCTTACTTTGAAATACCACAGGAAATCCAAGATTTTTATAAGATGTACCGGCCTTCGCCGCTTGTCCGGGCATACTGCCTGGAGGAAGCGCTCCAGACACCGGCTAAGATCTATTACAAGTTCGAGGGCAATAATACTTCCGGCAGCCACAAGCTGAACTCTGCCATCGCGCAGGCATATTATGCCAAGAAGCAGGGACTCAAGGGCGTGACGACAGAGACCGGCGCCGGCCAGTGGGGTACGGCCCTGTCCATGGCATGTGCGTATCTCGGGCTGGACTGTCAGGTATACATGGTCAAATGCTCTTATGAGCAGAAGCCGTTCCGCCGGGAAGTGATGCGGACATACGGTGCCAACGTGACCCCCTCTCCGTCCGAGACTACCAATGTCGGACGCAAGATCCTCGCTGAGCATCCGGGTACTTCGGGGAGTCTTGGCTGTGCTATCTCTGAAGCGGTCGAGGCTGCGGTCTCACAGGACGGCTACCGCTATGTACTCGGCTCCGTCCTGTCACAGGTGCTGCTCCACCAGTCGGTCATCGGACTGGAGACGAAAGCGGCGCTTGACAAATATGGCATAACGCCTGATGTCATTATCGGATGTGCAGGCGGCGGCTCCAACCTCGGAGGTCTCATTTCCCCGTTCATGGGCGAAAAGTTAAGAGGGGAGAAGGACTATCAGATCATAGCGGTAGAACCCGCAAGCTGCCCAAGCATTACCCGCGGCAGATATGCCTACGACTTCTGTGATACCGGTATGGTATGCCCATTGGCCAAGATGTATACTCTCGGAAGCGGATTCATCCCGTCGCCGAACCATGCAGGAGGACTTCGCTACCACGGCATGAGTTCCGTCCTCTCACAGTTGTACGATGACAAGCTCATGGAAGCCATCTCCATCGAGCAGACCGCAGTCTTCGATGCCGCAACCAAGTTCGCCCGTATCGAAGGCATCCTCCCTGCTCCTGAGAGCAGCCACGCCATCAAGGCCGCCATGGATGAGGCGATGAAGTGCAAAGAGACCGGGGAAGAGAAGACCATCGTCTTCGGCCTCACCGGGACCGGCTACTTCGATATGGTGGCGTATGAAAAATTCAACAACGGCGAAATGACCGATTATATCCCGTCCGACGACGACCTGGCAAAAGGATTTGCCGGTCTGCCGGAAGTATAATCGACGTTTAGGTACAGGTCAAAACTCAAATGGGGACGTAACAAAATTAAATTTGATCACGTCCCCGTTCACAGTTTTTTCACATATTCACGTATTCTTCGAGGCAGATTCCCTGCCTCGTTATTTCTTCTGCCGCCTTTTTTCCCACATAGCGGTAATGCCACGGCTCGTAGCCGATGCCCGTTATATCGCTTTTGTCGGTGGGGTAGCGGAGGATGAATCCATATTCGCTGCAGTGTTCCATGAGCCACTTTTGTTCCGGCGTCTCTTCCTGTCCTTTGTCCAGAAGCTGGTACGACTCTGCCACGATGTCGACAGCCAGACCAAGCTCATGTTCGCTCGTACCCGGCGGCGCGACCCATACGGCCGCCTTCTTTTCCGCCTCTTTTCTGGAGCCGCTCTCCTTTATGCAGGACGCTACCTTTGCCTCATACAATAATCTCTGCTTTTCCGCCGTCCGATAAGAAGAACAGATGTAAGGAGAAAGCCCTTCACTCCTCGCCGCGTCCATCATATCCTGCAAATCTCTATATATACGCGAATCTACGGATTGTCCATTCTTTAGCAACGTAATGTCAATAGGATAACTTTCGGTAATCGGATGTGTTGCATTCACAAGCCTCAGATTCCATGCGGACACATCTGCCTGCCCATTCTGCAGCGTTTCTGCCTTCTCACCCGCAACGTCTGCTCCCGGCATGCCTGCATCTGCCCGATCCATTGTCTGTTCCTTGACACCGCTGTACTTATCCAAACATGTAAACCCGCAGATAAAGACGAGCAGGCAGATGATGGTTGCAGAGACGCCATAAAATATAACCTTGTCCTTTCTTTTCTGCCGCCAGCCCGTCTTCCTGTGCTTTTCCGTCTCCCTCCCGGATACACGGATATGCGCCGAACGCATCTCTGATTTATATCGGTTCATAAAAACCTCCCCTTTCATAAGGAATCTTCATTTCACCGATATTGTATTACCAAGTTGCATCCAATGCCCTGCTATCTCCCGTCGAAGTTGCATCATCTACTGTCGATGCCGAATTATCTCCATCCAGACCTAATGACAAAGTATCCGTCAGGCTGATATAGCCGTCCTCTCCCAGCTCTGACTGGTAAATGATGTATAAGACATCCGGATCTTCCGTCTCATACACGACTACCTCATCCATCGGTTGCCTGTCCATCTCTTTCAGCGTAATGCCGAGATACTCCGCCCACTTCTCCCAGGCATTGTCGGTCAGCCTGATGCCGGCTCCTGCCTCTTCTGGAGATATGCTGATCTCATACAAGACTTCTGTCTCTTCGTCAATCAGAAAACTAAAGAAAAGCCCGCTGCACTCGGCTACAATGTAAAAGCATCGAATCTTCTGCTGTGCATCCTCCTCTGCGTAATACATCCGCATCGCTTCCTTAACCGAGATACTTCCGGTCAGCCCTTCTCCTGTCACGATGCCGCTCTGTAACAGCTTTTCAAACCCTTTTTCCACAAGTTCTGCCGGTCTGTTATCTGCCGCACTATATACGACTTTTCCTGATATGACTTCACTTCCCGTCTGGCGCGCCCTGTTAATGACAGACAGCTTCTTTAGCGTATCCGACGACGGCTTCTCCGGTTTTGCAGCTTCCTTCAGCTGCTCTGTCTGTACATCTGCAAGCAGCTTCTTTTCCTCATATCCGGACAGAGCGACAGGCACGTATACCGACGCTCCAAGAACCACTGCTAAAAGGAGGACTGCCACCCATGTCCTGTTCTTCATCCCTGCCTCCTTTCCCCGGCATCTCCGGGGGCTCTGCTGCCGGACCTGAGATAGACGGACACCCGTGTTCCCCTGCCTTCCCGGCTTGTGAACTTCATCCTCCCCCGATGCAGCCCTACGATTTTCGAACAGAGCGCGAGCCCCATGCCTGCCCCGCCCTGGGCGCGGGCTCTTGACTTATCTACCATATAGAACGCTTCTGTAATCTTGGAAAGCTCCCCTTCTGGAATGCCCTTTCCATTGTCTTCCACAGATATGCAGTATGCCCCGTTCGGAAGCTTCCTGCCCGCGAGCACGATGCTGCCTTCATCATCAACGGCTTTCCGCGCATTATCCAGCAGATTCATGCAGACCGTCTTCATAAGGTCCGGTTCCACTCTAAATGCAGCATCCTGAATCCTGGTGGAAAATGATATGCCGCTGTCTGAGACAACCGGGGAAAACGCATCTGCAATCCGCCCCAGGAACTCGCGCATATGGACCGGACGAAATGTAAAGTCCTGCTTTTCCAGCACAATCAGGTCCATCAGCTTCAGGGACAATGTCTCCAGCCTCTTGCCTTCCGTATAGATATAATCTGCACACGCCATCCGGCGCTCCGATTCCATCTCCTTGGATCGGATCATATCCGCATACCCTATGATGGACGTCAGCGGCGTCTTCAGCTCATGGGAGAAATTATCTACAAAGTCTTTCTGACGCCGTGAATATTCCTTCAGTTCATTTACCATGTCCTCAAGCTTCACCGACATCTGTTCAAAATCTGACGCAAGTTCTCCAATCTCATCGTTCCTTGCTATATTGAGCTGCTGCCTGAAGCTTCCGTCCGCCATCTGCTTCGTCGCCGAAGAAAGCTTTTTAAGCGGAGACAGCAGGAGGCTTGACACGACAAAGGATACAAGCCCGACACCGGCGAAAAGCACGCACAGCAGTACGGCAAACGTCATATACTGCTGCCTCTTCGCCTCGAACAGGTATGTAATCTCTCTGTAGCTCTCCAGATACATCACCTCGCCTCTTGCATATATCGGCCTTACAGCATGGATATAGTAATTCCCTTTTGACTTATATATCTCATAACCTTTCTTATTGCCGCTTAGCTTGTCATATATTTCCCTGCCGCCCGACAGCCCGCTGTTCCTGTAGATTACCGAACCTTCTTCATCGCTTACTGCAAACGGAATCGAGCCTCCCGAGACGTTGACCGTGATATTATCTGCTATTTCAGGCACTTCTTCCTCCATGGAAGTCAGATCCTTCAGCTCCTGGTCCATAATCTGCCAGAGGATATCATTCTCAGAATAGGCGGCATCTATCTCTCGGTCCAGCGAAAGCCGGAACTGCGAGCGGATAAGATAGTACCCGCCCACGCTGCATGTAAATGCGGCGATAATGATGGTACTGCAAAAGATTTTCCAAAAAAACTTCAACTGCTACGCCTCCAGACGATATCCGACTTTGTATACAGGGACTATCTTATGCTCCAGCCCGAGCTTCCTGCGCATACGCTGCACATGAAGATCAACGGTACGGCTGTCACCGAGATACGTCTCCCCCCACACACGTTCATAGAGGAAGTCCCGGTACAGGGCGATATTCCGATTCTGCGCGAATAAGAGCAGCAGGTCGTATTCTTTGGCGGTGAGCGCTACCGGATCCTCACCTTTTTTAACGGTCCGCGACAGCGTGTCCACCGTAATGTCATAGAGCGTCACATACCGCTGTGTCTTACCGTATCTTCTCAGGACCGTCTCTACCCTTGCCAGCAGCTCTACGATTTCAAACGGCTTTGTTATATAGTCTTCCGCACCGGATTTCAAGCCCTTCACCTTATCAAGGACATCCCCCTTTGCAGTCAGAAATATGACAGGGATGCCGAGCGGTTTTATATACTCGAGAAGCTCATATCCGTCAATCTCAGGAAGCATGATATCCAGAAGCACCAGGTCATAGCGTTCGCACTCGACCATATCCGCCGCCTGCATCCCGTCGAAAGCGCAGAAACAGAGGTACCCCGCATCACTTAAGTTCTCCTTTATCAGGTTGGATATGGGCACCTCATCCTCTACGATCAATATTTTGTTCATCATACAGCCACCTCATATATTCCATAAACTTTCTCATATTATTTATATTATACATGATTATGGCATCATTTTTGTATCTTATTCCGTCAAAGCCTCATACAATGCTACTAAATCAGACGGCACTTCCGGTAGACCACCCCGAACAATACCGCGAATATGCCGGCATTACACAATATCACGGCCAGATTCCCACCCTTGGCTGCCGAGTCCCCGACCGCACTCATATAGTTGCTGATCTGCTGGGAAAAAGCATATTCTGAAACCGCTCCAATCTTCTCATTAAAGGAGGCCAGCATAGGCAGAAATGAGAACACAAGCATCACGGGCACGCTGACAGACACCTCCGTCACCTGATTCCTGCATGATATTCCGATGACCGCGCCAAGCAGGAGGGAAATGATTATCCCTGCTGCCATGACAAGGAGGAATTCTGCCATATCCTTCCCCGTATACTTCCCTGCCAGGGCAAACACGACAGAGCCTGCCATGCAGCATACGAAGATGCCAAGCCCGATTCCGAGCAGGTATTCCCCTGCCTTGACATTGGCCATCAGAAGTTCCCGCAGCGTATTCTTTTCTTTTTCTTCTGATATGATAGAGGCCACGGCCGTTAGCGGAGCCATCCCCACATACATCGTGGCGAACAGGATGACAAAATACCGTTCCTGCATCCCGTCTATCTTTATGGAATTCTGCATGATGATAGAAAGCACGGGGAACATGACGAACTGGAGGAGCACCGCCTTATTTTTTAACGTATCCTTCATCTGCTTCTTCCACACTGCATAGATTCTTTTCCCTCTCATAAATCAAGTCCCCTTCCCGTAAGTTCCATAAATACCGTCTCCAGATCTGGTTCCGTCGAATGTATTTCCGCCACATCGCTTGTACGGAAATACTCCGCAATCGTATCTGCCTCGCTGCCGTCGTGGTTCAGCATGACGGTCGTGCCGCTATTGAGCAGTATCTTTATCTTATTCTGATGATTATATCTTCTGCATATGTCATCCGGCGCTCCTTCTTCTACGATGCTTCCTTCATGCAGAAGCGCGATATATCCGCACAGCTTAGACGCCTCTTCCATGTTGTGGGTCGTCATCATGACGGCCGCCCCCCTGTCCCTCTCCTCACAGATGAGGCGGTGAATGCTGGAAGCCGTAGCCGGATCCAGGCCGCTGGTCGGCTCATCGAGAAACAGCACATCAGGCCGGTGCATGATTGCCCTGGCAAGGACAAGGCGCTGCCGCATCCCTTTTGACAGCTTATGGACCGGCGTCTTCACAGCTTCCGACAATCCCACTTTATCAAGCGCAATCTTAATCTCCCCTTTGGAGATGCCGTAAATCTCTGCAAAGATTCCCAGATTGTCGGCGCACGTAAGGCGTTCGTACAATCCGCTGTTATCCATGACCATCCCGATCCGTGCACATACCGTGCTGCCAAGCTGGTGGCTGTCCTGCCCCATAATATACGCCTTGCCGCCGGTCTGCTTAAGCTGGCCGGTAAGAATCTTGATAAGGGTCGTCTTGCCTGCTCCGGAAGGGCCAAGCAGTCCGAATATCTCGCCCTTGGACACGTGCAGGTCGATGCCTCTAAGCACCTCTCTTTCCTTGAACTCCATATGGACACATTCTGCCTTAATCAGTTTTTTCATTTTCTGCCTCCCAATGCTTTTTCATATTTTCCAGCCCTTCCATGAGCTTCTTGTTCTCAATCCTCGTTTTCAACGTCGATATGCCTGCACTCACAAAGAAGCAGATTGCAAAGCAGACGAGAAACAGTACCCAGGGCTGCCACATATGTGCCGGGAACCAGTCGAACATCAGGATAAATCCACACACTGCAGCCAGTATACATGCGACCATGCACACGATACGCGCGTTCACCGACATCTTCTTCAACAGACGGTCCGTAAAAAACAGATACTGCAGCACGACGACGATGACAGAGAGAAGGAACAGCTCCGGTATGATTTCCAGCGGAATCCCCTCGCCACCTATCCGGTAAAGCGCGGAAATCTCCTGCGCACTGTCTCCGAACACATACGTAAATGCTGTCATACATAACACGGTAGCGCCAAATATGATGAGTACCTGTGACAGATAGCTAAATATTGTCCTTTTTTCTTCCATAATCAGATTCCCAACCTTTCCTTCAGCCGTTTTGTATACTGCCTTGACACGAGAAGCTGCTCCCCGTTATCCATCGTGACCCGTATCTTCCTGTCAATGTCCGCCCTCAATGAAGTGATATGGCGGACATTCACGATGCAGGATTTGGCTATGCGCAGGAAACCGCTTTCTTCCAGCTGGTCCTCCAACTCGTACAGCCGCAGCTCCGTCTCATATACGGATTCCATCGTATAGAGAAATGTCTTCTTATCCGTCGTATCTATATACAGGATTGCTGCGATGTCCAGCATATGGATCTCGCCGTCCTTGATTCCTGTCATCTTCTGTTCCAGCATCCTCAGCATGGCGATAATCTTCTCCAGCTCCGGCGTCAGGTACGCACAGCTTATTGTGACCTCCGTGCCGGAAAATGCCGGATCTGTATGGATTGTTATCTTCACGTTGACCCCTCCTCTTTGAACTACTTAGACTATACCAGAGAACCTGGCTTCCAACAATATGGTACGTCGTAAGTTACCCTTATCAAGTGCTATGTTTCCAGTCCTGTCCCTCTACATTGATAACTCTGCTCACAAACTCTCTATAAAATGATGCTTCATGGGATACAAGAACCACCGCTCCGGCAAACTCCTGGATTGCTTCCTTCAGCGCCTCTTTGGCCTGTATGTCCAGATGGTTCGTCGGTTCGTCCATGATCAGGAAGCTGCATGGTCTCAGCGTAAGCAGGCACAGCTTCACCTTCGCCTGCTCTCCTCCGCTCAGCGTCTCGAGCGCCTGGTCAGCATGGGCGCTCGAGATGCCGCACCGGGCGAGGGCCTTCCTCACCTTTTTCGGCTCTATGGAAGGAAAGGTATCCGTAATGACCTGCAGCGGTGTCCTCTTTCCATCTTCCCACAGAAGATCTTGCTCGAAGTATGCAACTTCTGCCTGTCCGGAAAAAGCATACGTCCCTCCTAATGGAGGAATCTGTCCCACAAGCGTCTTAAGAAGCGTGGACTTGCCGATACCGTTAAATCCGGTAACCGCGATTTTCTGTCCGCCCGTAACGGAAAAGCTGATATCCGGCAGCACGGGAAAATCATATCCGACCGAAAGATGATTTACCGCCAGGTATTCCGTATTCGATGCAGGCATATCCTGGAACTTAAATACCGGTTTCATCTCCTTGATTACCAACGCTTCTATCTTCTCCATCCTGTCAAGCTGCTTCTGCCTTCCTCTTGCCATCCTGGACTTCCGTCCGGCAATATTTTTCCGGATGAATTCTTCCGTCCTTTTAATCTCCTTCTGCTGCGCACTGTACTGCCGGATGTAATCTTCCCTAAGCAGCGCCTTCTTCTTGCAAAATTCAGAGTATGTCCCGTAATACTTTGTGATTGTCCTGTTGTCGATATCGCAGATTCGGTTGCAGATTCGTTCTAGAAAATCATGGTCGTGTGACACGACGAGAAACGCGTTCTCCAGCTCTGACAGGTATCCTCCAAGCCATGCCACGTGTTCCTTGTCGAGAAAGTTCGTCGGCTCGTCAAGCAGAAGAACATCCGGCTTTTCCAGCAGCAGCTTGGCGAGGATAACTTTCGCCCTCTGCCCGCCGCTCATCTGTCCGACCGGTCGTTCCATTCCGATGCCCGTAAGCCCAAGCCCGGCTGCAACCTGTGAAATATACGTATCTATGGAATAGAATCCGGATGCCTCCAGCCGCTCCTGATACCGCGCGGCTCGTCTCATACTGCTCATATCACCGTCTGCTGCCCGGCTATACAGTTCATTCATCTGCTCCTCCAGTCTGTACAGATCCAGAAATGCGGACTTTAAAAATCCTTCCTGCGTCAGTCCCGCTTCTATGTGCGCATACTGGTCCAGATATCCTGCCGTAATCCCTTTTGTCCAGGAAACACTCCCAGAATCGGGTACCACCTGGCCTGTACATATCTTGATAAAGGTACTTTTCCCTGCTCCGTTGTGCCCAACGACACCGGCATGTTCTCCTTTATTGAGTACAAAATCTGCATTTCTAAATAATATATTATCCCCAAATGAATGGGTTAAGTCTGTAATTTCTACTAAGCTCATAATTATCTTGATCCTTTCATCAAATATTCCTTGATTTCTAAAATTATTCACGCAAAAAAGCAGAAGACGAGATGCAGCTTAATCTGCTGCATCCGGCCTTCTGCCATATTCTTCCGTGAACCGTTCTTGCGAATCACGCACCCGTACACGGCAAAAGGCCATGGACAAAACACTGTCCATGGCCTTTTGCTGCAGTATCACGGAAAATCAGGTACGGCAACAGTACCGGATACACTGTCCGGCTGCTGTGCCCTAACTCTCTTTTCCGATGAATTCTGCTTATCTATCCGCCATACTCTGTACAATGCTTCATCCATATCAATTGTACAGAGCTGATTCGCCTTGTAAGCTGGCTGCTTCTATAAAATCCCATAACTGCCTCTCCCCGCGTGTCTGCTGTCTGGTATCTCTAAATCAAACTAATAATAGCAGACTGCATCTATCCTGTCAACTGGCTGCGTTATCCGGCCTCTTTTTATTCGAACCCTCTGATCCGCTCCACAATCGACCGCTTTCCCACTATCATCCGGTAAGCGGCCAGCGGTATCACAGAACAGATGCATGTAACAAGCAACGTCATCGCCAGTACCGGCAGCACCGGGACTTGGAAGGCGATATCCATATAGTTCAGAGACTGGTAGCAGGCATACGTGACTCCTAACCCCGCCGTCGCGGTCAAAAGCAGCGAGATTCCTGCATACAGCAGGCCTTCCCTGACGAGCATCCCTTTGACCTGCTTCTCCGTCATTCCCACACTCTCCATGACAGACAGTTCTGTCTGACGGTTCTGTATATTGCCCGACACGGTATTGATATAGTTCATAAGTCCTATCATCGCAAGAATCAAGGTAATCCCTATTCCGACGCCCATCATGTTGCCCTGCGCCTTTTGAATGGATTTCATGTTATCAATCTTAGAATCATAGGACAAGTCACCGCCATGAGGACCTTCTTCTGCATAATCCATGATACGTGCCTCGGTCTGTTCGTCGTATTCTTCTTTATACTGCACGCTTGCTCTGGATATCCACGGATCTGCCACTGTCCTGTCCACAAAGGCATCGCTTACAAGCACCACAGGCGTCATCCCCGGCATGAATGCGTAGTAGCCATCGTCTACATAGCCCACAATCTCCATCGAATACGCCTTCGTATTGTCATGATACTGGGAAAAGTTCACCTTCTTCCCCTGAATGTCCTCCAGCTGAAGCGACAGTCCGTCGCGGTAGATCAGACATGTACTGCCATCCATAAACTGCTCTTTGTCTACAGGTTTTTCAAGGGTGCTGTTCACATAGTCGAACTCTTCCTCGTCAATCCCTGTCATGAAGGTGTAGAATTTCTCTGGATGCTGCTTGTATTCCTCGATATCTTCCTCATAGCCGTGGTCCATCCACGTCTCATAGAATTCCCGCATCCACATATCAGAAAATTCGGGTTCCCACGGTATGATTATCTGCGTGCTCGTCATAGGATGCACTTTTTTAACACCATCCATATTCACCATATCTGCAAGAAATTTATCGTCCATGATACGGTACCATTCGGATTCATCCTCTTTTTTCATCGTATCATTGGAAATAATCAAGTCTGCGTTCATATAGTTGGACATTACGGTCCGTGCGCCGTGACTTTCAATCATGGTAACGAGACAGAGAAATACGGACAGGCACGCTGCCAGCGACAATATGACGACACCTGTCTTTTTCTTGTCTCTGCCAAGCTGTTCAACCGCCATTCTCCAAAGGATGCTTCCCCGCCCCGTCTTATGGGACGCTTTCCTGCCCGATACCGTACGGTAGCCCAGCGCCTCCAGAGGGGACACGGAATCGGCGATTCTCGTAGGCTTGCGGCTGCCGAGATATACCGTCATACCGACGACGGCAATGCTGAGCAGGAAGACGGCCGGATGAAAGGCAACCTCCACATCCTCCCGTATGCCGAGCGTCTTTACGACTACCGGTATCAGGAAGAAGGAGGCGGCCGATCCGAGCAGGATGCCACCTGCCGTCCCCGCTGTACCGATAATCAGCATCTGTCTCTGTATGAGCCTGCGGATCTGCCTTCCCGTCATGCCGATAGTCTGGAGAAGGCCATAATAACGTATGTTCCCTGATACGGACAGGTAAAGTATGTTGTAGATGAGCAGGTACGCGCTCAGGCACGTCATGATGACAAGCCCCGCAAGCCCTGCCAGAATCTGCACGGACTGTTCTGTCTCAGAGGTAAAGAAGAGCCGCTGCTGCTTGCCAAGCTCCAGGGAATCCCGGAACTCGGACTGTGACTTTTCCGTCATAATGCTGGATTTGAAATCCAGATAGAGGATTCCGCAGTTCACGTCTGAAAATGCATGTCCTGACTGTTCAAAAAATGATTTTGATACATAGAATACTTTATTGTCTCCGTAGCCTTCCCACATGCCTGATATACGGAATTCCTTCGTATGAGAGCCGTTTTTGTCCTGATATGTCATCGCAAAAGAATCACCGACGCCCAGGTCGCCTTTGCCGCAGTCTTCAAGGGCGGCTTTCGTCGCCATCACTTCATCGGCTTTCGCCGGATAACGCCCCTCGACTTTGCCCATCGCGGGCTTTTTCTGTACATCCCAGTATACGTCGTCACTCCATATGAGGACCGTATGCAACGTATCGTCCGCATCTGTCGCTTCCGGATAACCGGCCTTGGCCTCTATGCCAATCGTAGTGATGTCTTCATTCTTCTCGCATATCTCCTTCTGCTGCTGCGTAAATCCTCCGATAAGGACCGCGTCATACACGGCGCCTTTCATACGCATGTTCTGGCGTGCCTGCATCTTAACGTAGGTGATGCCTACCGTCAATATCGTAAAGAGAAGAAAAGACGACAGCAGTATCGCCATGGCAATGACTGCATTTCTCCTCTTGTTTCCTGACATAGAGCGCCTTGCCAGCTTCGTGATGACCGCGTTGTTGTTATTCTTAAGCATGGCGTTCACATCCCTTCACGATCCTGCCGTCCTCGATACGCACAATCTTGTCCGCCAGCTGCGCGATATCCCAGTCGTGGGTAATGAGCACGATCGTCTGGTGGAACTGCTTTGCAACAACCCGAAGAAGCCCCATCACATCATGGCTCGTGGCCGTATCCAGGTTGCCGGTCGGTTCATCTGCCAGTATGATAGAAGGCTTCGAGGCAAGCGCTCTTGCAATGGCCACTCTCTGCTGCTGACCGCCGGACAACGTACACGGAAGCGACTCCCTCTTCTCATCCAGCTTCAACAGGTCCAGTATTTCATCTACAAAAGCTTTGTCCACACGGGCGCCGTCCAGTTCAACCGGCAGGATGACATTTTCATACACGTTCAGGTCCTGTACGAGATTGTAGCTCTGGAACACGAAGCCTACTTTCCTTCTCCTGAATATAGCGAGCTGTTCTCTGTTCATCTGCGACAGGTCTCTCCCGTCCACAATGACCTGTCCGTCCGTCGGCACGTCCAGCCCTCCTATCATATGCAGCAGCGTGCTCTTACCGCTGCCGGACTTCCCGACGATGGCGGTAAACTTGCCTTCCTCCACCTGGAAGTCCACGCCGTCCAGCGCTTTGACCGTATTGTCTCCGAGCTTATAATACTTTTTCAGATTCTTTGTCTTTACAATCCATGTCTCCATCTCTTCTGTCTCCCTCCTTCTTTACAACAAGCATATCTGAAAAATATCACAAACCGTTCACAAGAAAGAAGAATCACAAACCTGTGACTCTTCCCTTCCGTACCTGTCTTACTTCCCATTCGGAAGATAGACGCAGAACTCTGCACCTTCCCCCTCTTCGGACCGTACTTCTATATACCCTTTCTGGCGGGTGATAATCTCCCTTGCAAGATAGAGCCCCACGCCGATGCCTTCCTCCTCATGCACTTCCGGTTCCCGGTAGAAGCGCTGGAATATAATCGCCTGCCGTTCACGGGCAATCCCTTTCCCGTTGTCGCTGATACTTATCTTCGTAAAGAATTCCTGCACCACAACCCGTATCTGTATTAATCCTCCAGGCTTCGTATACTTGACGGCATTGTCCAGTATGTTATATATCGCTTCTCCCGTCCACTTTCTGTCATGGTCCGCCTCTATGTGTTCCCCACAGTCCACGCAGATCCTTATCCCCTTTTTCTCGGCGGCCGGCACCGCGGCACCGGCGGCCTGGACAAGCGTATCATATATGTAATTTCTCTGGCTCCGTATCTCAATGATGCCTGTCTCCAGCCGGGACATCTTCACCATGCCACGAAGCAGGAAATCCAGCTTCTCCGTCTGCCCTTCCATCTTTGCGATAAATTCCCTGGCCTTTTCCGTGTCCAGATCTTCGGCCTGCAGCATCTCCAGATACAGCTTCATATTGGCGATGGGCGTCCGGGTCTGGTGGGACAGATCAGATATGAGCTCTTTTATCTGCCTCTTCTCCCTGTTATTCTGCTCGTCTTTCTGATGCCACATATGGCTTACCTTTACAAGCTTACCGTGCACCTTGCCCCACAACGTATCTTCCGGGACACTGCATTCTTCCAGCTCCTCCCCGTCAGCCATGGCATCCAGGCTCTCCTCCAGCTTTTCTGTGAACGTATATATGTCTCTCCTAAGCGTCCGCATCCTGTGCCACATGCAGGCAGCCGCTATGACAAGGCAGAGTGCGGGAATCATCATCATTTCAGCCATTGGTATCCCATCCCGTATACGTTAGATATGTATTTGTGGCTATCGTCTTCTATCTTTCTGCGAAGCCGGTTCACATTCACCGCCAGCGTATGCTTATCCACGAACTGGCCGCCACAGTCCCAGAGCTGATCTAACAGCACGGCATACGTCAGAAGCCGTCCCGCATTGTCCGAGAACAGACGGAGCATCCGGAATTCGGTAGGCGTAATCATGCACTCTTTTCCTCCGGCCTCTACTTTTGCCATGTCAAAGTCTATCTTCAGGAACCCGTCGTCGTAGATGTTCCTGCTCTGCGTGTCTGTACGCTGTAAGATGACATGAATCTTTTTCAAAAGGATGTTCATGGAGAAGGGCTTGGTCACGTAGTCCTCCGCTCCTGTCTCATATCCCTTGAGCGCATCCTCTTCCAGATCTCTTGCCGTGAGGAAGATGACCGGCACCTTCCTCTGCCCTTTGATCCATCCGCACAGCCAGAAGCCTTCTCCGTCCGGCAGATTTACATCGAGCAGAACCAAATCTGCACATTCCTGCAGAAAAAGGCTCTTGGCCTCCTCCAGGGAATGTGCAGATATCGTGTCATATCCATCCCGCTCAAGGGAATAGGATATGCTTTGATTCAATTCCACGTCATCTTCCACTATCATTATCTTATGCATAGCACACCTCTGATTCACGATTCTTAACTCTATTATACCGTCATGCAGAAGGTACTGCAAATGCCAAATAATCACAATGCCGTGACACTTACGCCTGCCCGTCCAACCATCTGTCCACCGCTTCTCTTAGCAGTGCGGCGCATCCTTGCTCTTCCTTGTCATAATAGGAGCGGAACCGCTCGTCTGACACGTACATCAGGGTGATATTCCTGTGGGCCTCTGGCGTGTACTCCTTCCAAGTCATACAGAGCCACTCTTTGTGCAGCTTCGCAATCTGCCCCGCTGCCTCGCTGTCCGCCTTTATTCCTGCGCGTACGCCTTCATTCAGCAGCCTGCGGATCTCTTTCTCGAGGCTTTCAAAGTGTCCGTAATCTTCCTCCGTCATGTCCATCACCTTCCGGTTTGATGTGTCCACTGCCTCATCACCGTATCTGCGGCGTGCTTCTGCTCCATACTTTTCTTCATTTTCCTTCACCATATTCTCTTTGAATGCGGCAAACTTCTCATTATCGCTCATTTTGCCTTCTCCCTTCATTGACGCAATCGTCTGCTTCACTGTCCGAATGAGGGAATCCATATGGTTCCGCTCTTCTTCCAGCCCGAGAAGATGTCCTTCCAATGCGCTCATAATATCAAAACCGTCCTCATAGAGAATGCTCTGTATGCTTTTCAAATCAAAGCCCCGCTCACGGAAAAAAAGAATCTGCTGCAGCAGCGCCACCTCATCCCCGCCATAATAGCGGTATCCGGCGTCCGTCGTGTAGAGCGGCTTCAAGAGCCCTATCTCGTCGTAATAGCGCAGGGTACGTGCACTTACTCCCGCCATGTCAGACAATTCTCTGATACTATACTCCATTATCGTCACCTCCTCTATCCAAAGCAAGCATACTTCTTTACGCAGCGTCAAAGTCAAGAGGCATATTTTATTTTTTTCTCGTATGGATATGGCTCAGGAATATCCAGACAGCAAGCCCCAGAGCCAGCAGATATCCGAATGCCCCAAGCGCGGGTATCCCCCATATCTTCGGCTTCATATCCGTCGTACAAAGAATGCTGGAACTGATGAGAAGCGCGGTCACGAGGAAGCCCATGACAAGCTTCTTTATGAGCCTTGTCAGCATCTCGCTCAGATCTTCTGTCGCATGTACGTCCAGATTGATGCGGTTCTGTCCCTTCAGGAATCCCCGGAGCAGATCGGCTGCCAGCGCCGGGATATCCAGCGCCTTGTGAATCGAACGGTAGATGCTTCTGCCACCGCTTTTCAGCTCTTTCTTCCAGTTCTCCCAGGACAGGAGGCTGCCTGCCAGCCTCGCAGATGCAACTTCCACCATGTTGATCTTTGGGCTGATATCCGCAAGCACCCCTTCCATGTGAGACATGCCTCTTGCCAGCATCGTCAGTCCATGGGGCATGATAATCTTATTGTCCTTCATCACCTCCATAAGATCCTCCATGATTCTGGCAATATCTATCTTGCCGATATCTGTCGTCCCATACTTTGTGAGCAGATTGCCGATGTCTGCATAGAGCCTGCTCTGGTCCGGCTTCTCCTTGAATTCGCCGAGTGCCATGACCGACTCGAGGATCTCTCCGACATCATTTACGGCAACGCCCTGCACCGCCCTTGCGATCAGTTCCTTATCCCTGGCGGAAAGGCGTCCCATCATGCCCATATCAATCCATATGATCTTCCCATCCCGGACCTTTACATTGCCCGGGTGGGGATCCGCGTGGAAGAAGCCGTCTTCCATAATCTGCTTTATATAATTGTCCGCAAGCTTAGCGCCTGCTTCATCCAGGTCATACCCGTTCTCCAGGAGCTTTTCCTTCTCATCGATTCCGAAGCCATCGATGTATTCCATCACGAGCACCTGTCCGGTCGTGTATTCCCGGTACAGGACAGGGACGTCCACGAATGCCACGTCCCTGTTCAGCTTGCCGAACTCTTCCATATTGGACGCCTCGTTGAGAAAGTTCATCTCCTCCTGGGCTACGTTCCACAGCTCGTCCAGCACAAGATCCAGATCCACCAGACCTTTCATATTCACTGGCGGCAGGAACCTGACCGCCCGGTGCAGCAGACCGATATCCCGCGACATCGTCCCGTAGATGCCCTGCCGCTGCACCTTGACGACAACCTTCTCGCCGCTCTCCAGCACTGCCTTGTGTACTTGTGCGATGGACGCAGAACCAAGAGGTGTCTCATCCACCTCCTGAAACACCTCTGTCAACGGACAGCTATATGCCATTTCGATAACTTCTTTTACCTGTGCGAAGGGCATGGGGCTCACGTCTGAGCGAAGCCGCATCAGCTCTTCACAGTATCTCTTCGGCAGGACATCGGAATGCATGGACATAATCTGGCCTAGCTTGATGTAAGTAGGTCCCAGATCCTCAAGTATGAGCCGCAGCTTCTCCGGCGTTACCCCTCTGGCAATGCCATGCTTTTTCAGGACAGACATAATCTCTTTCAGCCTGGTGCCATACGCTGCCGGCACGTCTTTACTCATCTGCCGCTCCGCTGTCCTTTTCATCTTCCAAAGCATCCTGCGGCTTCCCGGCATCCTTCGGCTCTTCCGCCGGCGTCTGCCCGAGGCCGGCCAGCTTTTCTTTCAGCTGGTCTATCTGCTCGGGAGTCATCTTGTCAAGCAGCTCCTCCAGCTCCTCCGGGGAAGATGGTTTTACCTTTACGGTGACATTTTCCTTTACTGCCTTTTTCACATTGTGCTTCAGCTCTTCGTTGAGCACTTTGCCCTGCTCAACCGTAAGCTCTCCCTTCTTCACCAGGTCGTCCAGAATCTCTTTGGACTTCTCCGCTGTCGTGGCCAGCGCTCCCACGCCTGCCAGCATTACCTTTTTCAAGCTTTCACCTAAGTTATCCATCCTCTTTTTCTCCTTTCATTTTGCCATGGTCAGTTTAGTGCAAACAGCGCCAGTATCTTCGGAATAAAGATGATTCCTCCGATGACTGCCGCAGTGATAGCCGCAATCAGCACTGCCCCGGCGGCCGTGTCCTTGGCCAGCTTGGCACGCCGCCTCTGCTCCTTCGTCACCAAGTCGACAACGGCTTCCACCGCGGTATTGACCAGTTCGAGCGAGATGACGAGGGCGCATAAGATAAGGCAGATGCACCACTCTGTCACTGTCAGCTTCAGCGTGATTCCAAATACAACGACCAGCCCGAGAGCGGAATAATGTATCATCATGTTCCGCTCCGTCTTAAGCCCGGTTATGATGCCGGAAAATGCATACTCAAAACTTTTAAAGAGCGGGTTGGCCGCCACCTCCGGCTGTCCGTGCAACGCTATCCCCTTCGCAAAATAGCGTCTGGCAACCGAGGTATATATGATAAGGTATATCATTCCGGCAAGAAATCCTCCCACGACGTCTGTCGCATAATGCACGCCCAGATATATCCGGCTCAAGGCGACAAGGGCTATCACCGCCAGACAGATTACCGTGCCTGCCATCTTATATGCCCTGCTTTTCTTCGTCTGCCATATGAGGAACAAGATAAAGCCGTAGAACGTAGCAGCCAGCATGGCATGCCCGCTCGGAAAGCTGTATCCCGTCTCTGCGATGAGCCTTCCTGCCTGCGGCGGCCGCTCCCGCATGACCCATCCCTTGGCGGACAGATCCAGAAGTACCGCCAGGACGAGGTTGGCAAACAAGGCGATCAGATACTGCTTCTGCCGGAGCGTGTGTATCATCGCCATGCTGATGATAAGCAGCACGACCGGATGTACCATATTCGTCATCACTTTGAAGAATCCGGTCAGGAACGGACACTGCAGCCTGTGGATGACACGGTATACAAACGTATCTACGCCCTCCAGGCGATAGCTTCCAGCCACGTCCGCCAGCAGGAGGCCGAAGGCCGCCAGGCCGATGAACAGCACCGGTAGCTTCCATATGTGAATTGTATTGTTTCCTGCCCTGTCTCCTGTCATGGTATCCCACCCTTAATGTCTTCTGACTTTGGTCTTATTATACCACTCTTTTTCGTAAAGGACAAAACAAAGCGTTATTTTCCTTTCGTCAGATCATAGCTCTCGCCTATCATCCTGCATATCTCTTCCTTCGGAACCGTCCCGTCCAATATGATGGAATTCCAGTGCTTTTTATTCAGATGATATGCCGGAAGCACCGAGGCAAAGGTCTGTCTCCACACCTCTATCCATTCGGGGCTGCACTTTACATTAACCCATACATGGCCTTCCCTTTCAAAGATCCAGGCAAATACCTTCCTGCTGTTCCTGTGCCGGATGACGCACCAGTCCGTATCCCGGAACGGATAGTCTTCATACACCTCTTTATAAGTCAGACAATAAGATATCACTTCATTTCTCTCTGTCATACATCTTCTCCCAACACCACCGTCTTATAATCATGATGCACCGCCTCCAGGAACTTTCCAAACACATCCTCCGTCCGCAGCTTCAGGCTTGATGTATTCACGCACGGATGGCAGCCCACGTATTCTTCTCGTAGTATCTCTTCGTCCACGAGCAGCTGCACTTGGTTGTCCGTATCATATATGAGCCCCATCACGGTTGCAGAACCGGGTGCAACGTTCAGATATTTTATCATGTCGTCTCCTGATGCAAAGGAGAGCCTGGATGTAGGAATCTGGGCGGACAGTTCTTTCGTCCGCAATGTTTTATGCCCGGGTATCATAAGGAGGTAGAAAGCCGTCTTCTGCCGGTTGCACAAGAACAGATTCTTGCATATCGTGAGGCCGAGTACCTTATCTACCTCCAGACAGTCTGCTATTGTCCCTACTGGTCCGTGGTCTGTCCTCGAATACTTGATGCCAAGTTCATCCAGCACGTCATACGTTTTCATTTCCTTTTCTTCCCGTCCTTCTGCCTTGGCAGGACGTCCATTCTGTAATATCATATTGTCATCTCCCTGTATAATCCTATGTTTTGCTACTATGATTCTACTCTATAAAGAAGCAGAAGAAAAGCAGATTCTCGGAAAAACGTTGCCTTTTCAGACGGTGTGTCACATAATAAAGATAAGCTTTCTCTGCCATTGAGCAGGAACGCTTCTATATGTAAATCATGATATCGCAGAAAGGATATTGGAATATGGCTGAACTTATTATCACTGTAATATGTGCCCTTCTGGCTGTACTCTGCCTTATATACGGCATATTTGCCTGGCATTACCGAGGCCCTATACTCATGAACAAGTATCTGCTCGCTTCTGAGGAAGAAAAACGGACTCTCGCAAGACAGCCCAAAGAAGAACGGAATGACGATTACAGGTATGCAGCCAAGATCTTTTTTGGAATTGCGCTCATGTGGTTCCTGGCAGGTCTCGGTATAATCATCGACATCCGTATCATGTGGCTCGCTGTCATCGCGGCTATCGTCCTCGTCATCTATGCACTTGCAGAACTCTTCAAGAACAATCGGAGCTAATACATTACTTATGCCGTCTGGAATGCCACGCCACGAAGACCGCTACCAATACAATGGTATCTGCAAGCAATACTACCGTAATATGCCTAACGGTACCATGTACATATAGCAGTGTAAATATCTCCACAGATACTGCGACAAGGCATAAGGAGTTCGTGATATAATCCGCCAGGCTGTCACTGAAGACCGTATGCGTATACAGCCATCTCCAGATAAACGGACGCAGCACATATCTGATGACAATACAAGCTGCCGGGTAGAGGAATATCACGTATCGTCCTGCCATCGAGCTGGCCGCTCCATGGCTCCATTGGATTGGAATCTCGGGGGGAAGATGCCGGTAGGACAGCAGCGCCGTAATCATGCTTACCACAAGCAAGACGCTCCACATGGCCATGCCTCCCCACAGGTAGAGGAACCCTGCAGAATCCATGCGGAAGATGTTCCTGCTCTTCTTCCACTGCTCTTGCAAATCAGGCACATAATGTTCCACATCCAGATTACTAAAATGAATCTCTTTATCTTGAAGCATCGCATCACACAGCCTTCTGGCATTCTCCAGGTCTTCCATCTGATTGTCCAGCCGCTTTGCCTGGCTCTTGACAGCTCTATAGAGAGACTGTTTTCCATCCATCAGTTCCCGGATAATCTCCAGCGGAATACCTAATGTCCTCAGATATGCTATTTTCCTGATGTTATCTACATCGGTTGCAGAATATTCCCGGTAGCCGTTAGAGACGTTCCGCTCCGGTACGACGAGCCCTTCTTTTTCATAAAAGCGGATATTTGATCTGGGCAGCTTCGTTGCCTCTTCTACTTCTTTTATTGTCATGTATTATCACCTTCTTCCTGTTAATTATAAAGTATCAACCATGTTTACAGTCAACTAATCTTCACTATTTGGCAAAAAATTATTGACTTACACGTAGCGTGATAGTGTACCATATAACTGAAGAACAACGCAGGATATACGCCGGCAGACTTCCAAGCCACGTTCTTTACTCTTTACTCTTTACGACAAGGGGCTGATTACGATGAAAACAACGAGACAGGTTGCAGAACTGACAGGCGTCAGTACACGTACGCTGCAATATTATGATGAAATCAATCTGCTGAAGCCATCCGAGCTTACCCCATCAGGCTACCGCCTGTACGACGACGAGGCCTTGCAGAAGCTGCAGCAGATCCTGTTTTTTAAAGAACTGGACTTTAAATTAAAAGAAATCAGAGACATTCTGGAAGATTCTGATTTTGACAATATCAAGGCTTTCAGAAAACAGAAAGAACTGCTCGAATTAAAACGGAAACGGCTGGATAAGCTTATCGCACTTTTGGGCAGGCTGGAGAAAGGAGAACCGTGCATGAGCTTTAAAGAATTTGACTTAAGCGAATATGTCGAGGCATTAGAAACATTTAAAAGTGAAAAAGAAGACGACGTCATCAAATACTGGGGGAGTGTCGAGAAGTTCAACGAATTTATCCAGAAGATAAGAGATGATGACGGCCATATAGCGGAACTTGCGGTCAAGCAGTTTGGCAGCGTTGAGAAATACACGGAGGCCATGAAATATAATCTTGAGCATTTCTCGGAACTGATGGAGAAGTCAGAAGAACTTGCAGACAGAAAAGATGAGCTAATGCAGAAAAGCGATGCTCTCTTCGCCCGTCTGACCTCTGATATGACGAGAGACGCCACCACCGGTGAGATTCAGGACATCGTCCGTGAGATTATAGAAGATGTGACCAAGAACAGTCTCGGCGTCGATATGGGGGATGGCTACTGGGATATCGTAATCGAGAGCTGCTCCCATGACGCTGTCCGGGAGATATACGACAAGAAATATGGGGCAGGTGCTTCTGACTATATCGCAGATGCGCTACGATACTATTTCCACAAAGAACTGCCCTCAAAATAGTAAAATGGCCGAACCCTGTCTATCGCACACATAGCAGGGCTCGGCTGTTCATACCTGTTCCAGTATCTTTCCGTATGTATATTTCATAGAATCACCAGAATACTCCATAATGAAATCATGATTCTGCGCGTAGCGAATCAACAATTCGTAATATTGCTCTTTTGTCAGCTTAGAGTGCCTTTGCTGCCAGTCTTCTATATCTTCGACTGCTCCTGTCGTATAGCCGAGCAAGAAGGAAAATATATCCCTTTTTATATCCAAATCGCTAAAATTAATTTTATTATCACGTATGAAGCTGATGTACGAACATGCGATAGCATTCCATATGAGAAACTCGTGGTCATAATCTGCATCTCTCGCAAAATCATATAAGACGTCCCTGTAGTCCATTTCTGTAATGTCACCTAGCACATCACAGATCAGCTTCGTAGCTATCACAAAATAATTCGGCAGCGTCTTATGCCTGACCTCCTCTTCCATATAGATATGTTCCAGCCCTATCTCTTTCTGTTCACTATACGGCAGCAATTTCCGGAACATCTTCTGTATACCGATGGAATTGATGACATCGGGCTTTACCGTCTCCATAATCTTATATGCCAGCTCATCAAGCCCGATATCCGTTGACAGAGCGAACTTATCTGCCAGGTAAGGGCTGTAATTCAGTACATCTTCTGCTTTTATTCCATGCCAGACAGGCAGGATTATCTTATCTCGCTTTGACACTTCCCTGCTTAGCAGGCTGCGAAGTTCGTAATCGGTCCAGCCCTTTTCAAAAAATGCTTTGCTCAGTATGATGATTCCGAATGTGGAATCTGCAAGGCCCCTGTCGATAGATCTTGACAAGCTGTCTCCAATCTTGAGTTCAAATTCATCATACCAGACTTTTAATCCATATTTCTTTAACGTGTCTGCCAGTTGTTTCACGACTGTTTCTTTATCCTCCGAAGCATGCGATATAAATAAGTCCCACATATCATCCACCGTCCTTTTACCATCCCTTATCCTGTGCAAGTATTATCTATAATTTTATTATACCTTATTAATCGTTAGCAGTTCAATAAGTATACCTTACTGAATACTAACATTTCAATAAGCTAGCCCTATGAAATGTCAGTAATCCAAGGAAGGGTGCAGAAAGCCAGAGGAATATTGTAATGCAATACCCTCTGGCACATGTTTTTCTTATACTAGATGCAAGTCATCCCCCCGTCTACCGGAAGTATCGCTCCATTGACGAAGGAAGATTCCTCGGCCGCCAGAAATACTACCGCAGAGTTCAGTTCTCCCGGACGTCCGCCCCGGTGCATCGGTGAATATGTATTCAGATAATCTGCAAAGAATTCCTTGTCCCACAGCCGTTCTGTGGCTTCAGAGCAGAAGAATCCCGGACAGACCGCATTTACAGTCACCCCTCTTCCTCCCCATTCGGCCGCCAGTGCGCGTGTATAATTGACGACTCCGCCTTTTGCTGCATGGTATGCGGAAGACGGTATCCGGAAGTTCCCTATCAGCCCGTACATGGAAGCGATATTAATCATCCTTCCGTAACCGGCTTCCAGCATGGCTTTCCCAAATGCTTTGCAGCAATGGTACATCCCGTTTAGAGACAGGTTGATCGTATAATCCCAGTTCTCCGCCGGCATCTCTTCTGCCTTTGCACCTTTTCCTCCTCCGGCGTTGTTCACCGCGATATCTATTCTGCCATATTCCTGCAGGATAGTTTCGGCTACCCTTGCCACGTCTTCTTGCTTCGTCACGTCGCAGACGACAGGTAATACACGCACGCCCCTTTTTCTCAAAAGGCAGGCCTGTTCATCCAGCAGCTCTCTCCGCCTTGCAAGAATGGCCAGGTCGGCTCCCTGCCGGGCCAGCCCATCTGCAATCTCCGTGCCCAGTCCCGCCGAAGCCCCTGTCACGACTGCAACTCTTCCTTTTAAATCAAACATCATCGCTCACCTCTTTATTGATGCTACATCATGCGGATTGCATGAAATCCTTCGTGTACCGCATTGATGATTTTACCCGGCTGTCCGGCATCTCCGATTACCTTGTAGGCTTTTACTTTCCCCGCTATCTCCTGTTCCAGCTGGTTCCGGGAACGGTAGCCTGCGGCGATAACGACGAGGTCCGCCAAAACTACTTGTGTCTGGCCGTCTTTGATGAATTCTACACTGTCCCCGTTGATCTTGCTCACCCTTGCGCCTGCATGGATGTTAATATTACCGGCGGCAAAGGCATCCCGCAGGCTCATCAGATTGTTGGCGGAATCATCGACTGTCGCAAGTATCTTATCCATCATCTCGATGATTGTTACGGAATGTGCAGTCTCTTCACAGTGCAGGGCGGTCTCACAGCCTACGAGGCCTCCACCTATGACGACTACGTTTCCCGTCGGCCTTTCTTTGCAGAGCACTTCCGTCGAGTTCTTCACGATATGAGAATCCGCTCCCGGAATCGGCGGAATCACCGGTTCCGCTCCGCATGCGAGCACGACCATATCATAATCGCCGCGGATGATCTCTTCTGGAACCGCTTCACAGTTCAACCGCACTTTTACCCCCAGTTTCCTTACCTGGTTTGAGGCATAGTTGACATAATCCATGACATCCTGCTTAAAATCAGGAGCGCCTGCTGCCAGCAGGAGACCGCCGAGCCTGTCCGACTTCTCCCACAGCTCTACATCCATCCCCCGCTTCGCGGCAGTCATTGCCGCCATCATCCCGCCCGGGCCGCCGCCCACGACGAGCACTTTCCGGTTCTGCTCGTCATGAGTTACCGGATAGTCTTCTTCATGATGGCAGTGGACATTAACCGAGCAAGTATAATATCTGCTCTTATGCCCCATATGCAGGCAGTTATTGCAGCCGATGCACGGAACAATCTCCTCGCGTTCCCCGTTCATCACCTTGTTGCCCCAGTCCGGGTCAGCCAGGCTTTGGTGCCCTATGGCAATAAAGTCAGCCTTATTGTCACGCACCACCTCTTCTGCCAGATCAGGATGGTTCAGCTTGCCCTGGGCGATGACCGGTATATTCACAGCTTCTTTTACCGCCTCTGCGGCAAAGAGCTGGCAGCCAGGCTTTTCATAGACGGTCGGTATCTGCCTGTACCACACTTCATAACAGCCGGTGTCTACATGGAGCGCATCTGCCCCCGCTTTTTCAAGCAACTTTGCTATCTCAACCCCTTCTTCCAGTTCCCGGCCTCCCTCATAGCAGTGTACGGGCGTGAACTTCACGATGACAGGGAAGTCATCCCCACAGTATTTTTTGATGGCCTGGATATTTTCTATCAGGAACCGGGTTCTGTTTTCCAGGCTCCCTCCGTACTCATCTGTCCGCTTGTTCCAGAGCGGGGTCAGGAACTGGTCGGCCAGATAGCTTCCGTAAGCATGCAGTTCCACTGCGTCTGCGTCCGCCTTCTGCGCCAGCTGTGCCGAATATCCCACCTTATCGGTCAGCGTGTGGATGTCGTCCACCGTCAGCTCCCTGCAGGTCAGATCCGGGAACCAGAAGGCAGGAATCGGGCTCGCCGAATACGGCGGGTCGAACGGATTGGTCCACTGGATCCGCCCAAGCCCCGGCCCAATCTGTACGCATACCTTAGCGCCGTACAGATGACACTTTTCAATCATAAGATTCAGCCGCGGAACATGCTGCGCCTTGTCCAGAAGTGTGGTGGAATATTCTTCGAATATCGTCGTAGACGCATTCCGCCCGGTGATGATCAGTCCCGTCCCCCCTTTCGCCCGTTCTTCAAAATATCTTGCCGTCCGTGTGGAGTAGCCGCCGTCCCCGTCATTCTGGGTCCCCATCGGCGCCATTACGATACGGTTCTTTACTTCCATCTTGCCTATCTTCATCGGTTCAAATAGTTTCATGTATACACCTCATTTTCTTTTACTACTTTTCGTTTATTTCTTTTCATTTCCCTTTTTATTCGTTCTGTCAGACAGGAAGAACATGGCGGCAATCGCTGCAATCATAAGCGGTATGTATATTTTCATGGCTGAAGCATAGGTTCCCGTCATATCGTAAAATGCCGCGATTACTGTACTCCCGATTGCGATTCCGCCGGAGAATACGCCGACGAAGATACCGATGAACGCTGCATACTCTTTGTTGCCGAAGACGCGTCTCACATGCATGGGAAGCGTGGAGCGGCCTGTCGCGATTCCGACACCGGTAAAGACAGCAACCAGATATATCATGTTCAAGCTGGATGGCGATGTCAGCAGGATGATACACGCTATCGTGAATAATATCATCCCTCCCGAGACGACATATTTAACCGGAATGCGGTCCGCCAGCCATCCGAGGATAAACGGTAGAATCATATTCGCAGTGTACATAGGTGCCAGCGCCTTTCCGGCCGCCGCCGCGTCAAAGCCCAGATCCTGGACATAGATGGAGATGATGCTCATGATGGAGTAGACGATGATACCGATGAGCAGCCACACGACGATCGTTGTCCAGAAGCTTACCGTTCTCATGCCTTCCTTTAGTGTCAGCCCCTCTTCCTCCACTGTTGCTGTGTCTTTCTTATCCTCTGCGTCCGCTCCTTCCTGGAATGCAGGACACACGCCTACGGACGACGGCTCGGAGCGGAAGAAGATTCCGATGATGGCTGTGGTGATGATACTGATGACCGCAGCAATCAAAAATGACTTCCTCCAGCCATATGCGGCAATCCATCCGCCTACCATAGGGCTGAATATCGTACCGCCTATAGCCGCCATCGTAATCGTAGCGCCGACAAGAAATCCCGCGTGTTTTGAAAACCAGGCATTTATAATCGTCCCGCCCACGGCAGAAGCCAGGTAGGCAAATGCGATACCAGTAAGGACTGCCGCCAGATAAAGGACTCCCAAGCTGTTCGCTTTTGAATAGACGAACATGGATACGGACATGACCGCGCCGCCCATCACGAGGATACCTCGTAGGTTAATCTTTTTCTTGAACCAGCCAAGCGTCCAATTCGCGACTGCACAGACGAGGCTCATCGTCGTCAGCGTAAGGGCATAGCTTGTTCTGGATAGGTCCATGTCTTCTATGATAGAGCTTGTATACAGGCTGAGCGGATTGTAAATCATCCCTGTGAACACGAGCTGCATGATGCATGTTGTGACAAGGGCTACGCCTGCATAATAAATTGTCTTTTTCTTCATATGTGTATTCCTCCGTTATATTTGTCTCATTCCTAAGATTCCGTACCATTTACATACACGATGGGTTTCACCACGCTGTCATCCTTATGCATCATGAGCGCAAATGCATCCTCAATCTTCTCCAGTCCGTAAAACCGCTGTGTCACGAGCTTTTCCGGGTCAAACCTTCTGCAGGCTATCATGGCCAGAAGCCGCTCCAACCGCCTTCGGCCTCCGGGGCAGAGCCCGCCTCTGACCGTCTTATGCGAACACCATCTGCCGGATTGAGCCGGTGTAATGGCAACTCCCTCTGGCTGGGCCACCAGATTCGACAGGATCCCTCCGGACTTGACCAAATCCAGGCATTGCGTAAATGTATGCGCATTACCGCCTGCCACGATACAGCAGTCAGGGGCCTGTCCCTTCGTCAATTCCAGCACCTGCCCTTTGATGTCTCCTGCTTTGTAATCTACGCAATCGGTCGCCCCGTAATATCTGGCGAGCTCAAATGTATGGGGCCGGTTTCCGACGGCGATGACTCTTCCGGCGCCTCTTAGAACGGAACCTGCTATTGCCATCTGTCCTACCGGACCGATTCCGCACACGACGACGGTATCGCCGTATGCCACTTCCCCCAGTTCCGCACCATAGAAACCGGTCGTCACCATGTCGCCGGTCATCAGGGCCTGAGCCACCGTGACCCCTTCCGGAATGACCGCTGTATTCATATCCACGTCCCGGATGATAAAATATTCCGCAAATACGCCATCTGTCCTGGATGCCCATATCATTCCTGCATTTGTGCCTCCGCTGTTCTGGGGCAGGCTATCCTGCACCTCGCATGTCCGCCAGTCTGGAGTCGTGGCACCTGTGGCCACGATATCGCCTGGCTTTACATGTGTCACACCTTCGCCGACCTCCACGATTTCCGCTACCACTTCATGCCCGAGTATCCGCTCTGCCGGCATCATCGGATTCTCAAATAGATGAACATCCGAGGTACATGGCGCAAGCGCTACGGGCCTTGCCAGCGCCTCATATCTTCCCGGTCCGGGGATGTCTTTTTCTATCCATCCCATCCGCTCTCCCGGAACAGCTATTCCATATCCTTTCATCTTCTTCCTCCTCAACTATCTAACGTGCTCCCTGCAAAATATCCTTCGCGCACTGCCAGCCCCACCCGTCCGATGCGGCTGCAGTCCCCGACTGTGCGTACCTTCCATCCATACTTTTGCTCCAAGGCATCTGCCAGAGCATGGTCGGAACGCATCCCGAAAGCACTTATCACCGTATCCGCTTCCAGAATCCGGGAATTATCGTCCTTATCCACTATATGTACCCTGCCTTCTTCCACCTGTTCCACCCGGCAGCCTGTATAGACATCTATATCCTGCTCTTGCAGCATCCGCTGCATGGATGCCCGGTTCATCATAATCATGTTCGGCGCCAGCTTGTCCATCATCTCCACAATGACGGGCCGTTTCTTATATTCCATGGAAAGCTCCAGCGCACAGTCGCATCCCGACAGGCCGCCTCCGCAGATGACTATCCGTTCCCCCTTCACCAGCTCTTTATGGCGGTGGGCATCAAGTACGCTGATTACATTGCTGCCGTCCATTCCTTTTACAGACGGGGTAAATGGGACAGCCCCTGTCGCTACTATCCATCTGTCATACTGGGAAAGTAGAGGGTCATCCGCTTTTACCTCACGGTTCAGCAGCACCGGCACGCCAAGCTTCTCAAGCTGTACCTCATAATATGCCAGCAGCGCTCTTAACTGGCTTTTGAACTTCGGAGTGGCTGCTGCTGTGAGCTGTCCGCCTATCTGCCCCTCCTGTTCATATACGGTTACCGTGTGGCCGCATTCAGCCGCGACACGTGCGGCTTCCAGCCCTCCCGGCCCGGCGCCTATGACACAGACCCGCTTGGGCAGCCTCGTCTTTTCAAGCCGGAACCACTGTTCCTGACATGCCTCCGGGTTGACCGCACAGCTGAGCATCGACATCTTGAACGCCGCGGTCCGTCCGATACAGTCCTCGTTACATCTGATACACGGACGGACCTCCCTGCGCCTGTTCTCCCGGAGCTTCTTCGGCAGGTCCGGATCTGCAATCAGCCCACGCCCTATCATGGCGAAATCAGCATCACCGGCTTCTATCAGATGCTTTGCCGTCTCAGGCGTATGATTGCCCGCGTTCAGCACCGGAACGGATACCGCCGCTTTGGCTGCCCGTGCGGCATAGGCCATACATGCGTCGCCGAGATATGCCGTCGGAAAGATATAATCAATCGTCTCATAGCTGCCTGCATCCACGTCAAACGCCGCCACGCCCTCCTGCTCCAGTCTGCGTATTATCTCCACGCTGTCCGCTATGTCACGTCCCCCGTCCGTCCTGTGGTCCATGGAGATGCGGAACAGTATCGGCATATTCCGTGGAATCCCCTTCCGGATTGCTGCGATAATCTCTCTGGCAAACCGGGTCCTGTTCTCTACAGAGCCTCCGTACTCATCTGTCCGCTTATTCCAAAGCGGCGATAAGAACTGGTCCACCAGGTAACCGGCATGGGCGTGGACTTCGATTGCGTCGAACCCGACTGCGGCCGCATGCCGCGCCGCTGTTGTGAATGCATCCATCATCTGGGCTATCTCTTCCTTCGTCATCTCATGACAGATGATGGACGAATCAAGTGCCGCCGGTATAGCTGATGCACTTATCGGCTTATTGAAGCGTTGCGGAAACGCATTTCGCCCCACACCACAGGATAACTGTGCACAGATCTTGGCCCCGTACTGGTGTACCTTTTCACATAACACGGACAGCCGCGGCAGGGAGGTGCTGGGCTCTATCGTCCCTTCGATACAGCCGGACGCCAGTTCCGGGCTGATGAACTGGCAGCCCAGGATTATCATGCCGACCCCGCCTTTTGCCCTGCGTGCATAATAATCAATGCGGTTTTCTGCTATCGAGCCGTCCCCATAAGCCGCATTCGTCCCCATGGGGCACATGACGATACGGTTTCGTATCTTCAAATCACCAATCTTATATGGCGTAAACAATACATCATAATTTTCCATTTTTCCCTCCTTACTGGTTATACGAGCGCCGGAAACAACGCACATATGGCCGTCACCGTAAACGTGCTGATTGCGGTCGCTATGACTGATATCACGAACACGGCCGGGTAGCCGTCGCTGATCCTCACCTTCGCATAGGCATGAGCCATCACTACCGTTCCGGCATATGGCATCGTATCTAATATCGCTCCTGCAAAGGATGAGATACGATGAACCGCTTCCGCAGATACCCCGGCTGCTTTTATGGCAGGGCTGATAATCGGGAGTGCTATGGCCTGTCCCGTCGCAGATCCGCCGCAGAGCATACACATGAATGACACGCATACGATAAGCAGCACATACGGGTTCATATCCAGGTGTACCAGACTGTCCACGATGCTCTGGAAAGCCGCCGTATCCTGTACGACAGTGGAAAATCCGATAACAGCGCAGATGCTGATGGTCGCTGTCACGCCCTGGGCGATGCCTCTTCCTGCCATGCTTTTTATGTCTCTGCCCGGAAAATATCCGTATAGCAGCACAACGCTGAAAGCACAGGTGACTGCAAGCGATATATTGATATCCCATTTCATGATATTAAACAGTACAAACAATACTGCCACGGGAAGCAGCGCCTTCCACATATACGGACGCTTTTTCCCTTCGTCAACAGCCCTGTCCATGTCAACCTCCGGATGGAACCTCTCACCTCTCTTGATGCCGCGATTGATAACCAGGCTCAGCAGCAAGACCATTGCAATGATTTCCACGACAGCACCTATGATTCCCGGAACCAGACCGGCGGTGGATGAAGTTTCCAGTATCTTCATCGGAATCGTGTTGCCCGGCTGCGGGCTTCCCGGCAAGTCGTTGGCAAACCCGAGGCAGCCGCCCAGTATCGCCGCCACTATATATCGCTTAGGGATGTCGGCCAGCCGGAATAAGGACAGTGCCACAGGATATATGACCATCACGATTAAAGAGGCGCCTACGCCGGCGAATTCAAGCGCCGCGCTGATGATGATCAGCACGAAGAGGACCATCCTCCTCTTCTGGCTCTCCGTAAGGCTGTCCCGGATAAAGAATCTGGAGATTCCAAGCGCCACGGTCAGGCCTGCGCCGGTGGCAGAGTATATCTCCGCCAGCAGCGCCCCGAAGAGAAACTGACCGAAGTAAGTGGACAGAAAGCCTCCCATCCCCGGAAGGTAGCCTTCCAGATAGGCATTTGTAACAGGCATACCGTTCAGTAAAGCGACAATCAGTGCACCTGCGATAGAGGCGATTGCAATATGCCACCCTCTGTAAGCCAGGACGCCCATCACGATAAAGCCAAGCAGACATCCAATAATACCTAATGTCATCTCTGTTCTCCTTTGTAATTTGTTAATAGTTGCATTTAGAATATAATTCTAGAATCTAATTCTATTTATTTGAATCTATCATATTGTGAAACATTAGTCAAGCATAAAGTAATAGTTTGCCGGTTATTTGACTAATTATTTTTGATGTAGTATACTTGGACTGCAAAAAAGGTATTATTTAGCAAATGAGGTCTTATATGGAGCACAAACATTCTGCTGAGCGCCGTCAGCATATTTACGACGCAGCTATCACGTTATTCAAGGAACAAGGATATGACAAGACGAAGATCAGTGATATATGCGAAGCGGCCGGGGTGCCGGTCGGCTCTATCTATCACTACTACAAGAACAAGGCGAGCTTTCTTCTGGACTATGCCAAGACTCTCGGCACGAAAGGACATCAGATACTCGATGACAGCGCCCTGGATGAAGATCCGGTAGAAGTCCTGTCTGAATATTATACTTATAAGGCTTCTATCCTGGATGAGGCCGGCCATATCCTCTGCCGCAATATCAACGACCAGTTCAACAGCATCTGGATGAGCAACCATGAATATAACGAATATTCAGGAGTGCGCTGCCTTACCCCTTTTCTGGAAAAAAGGATTGCCGCCGGGCAGTTTAAGATACACTATTCCGCCGAAGATGCCGCCTGGCTTATGCAGGCACTGTTCCAGGGGTGCGTCTCTTACTGGCTTCAGATGGATGGTACGATTGAATTGAAAGATATCACAAAAGAAAGGTTCCTACCGATTGTGATAGAGAACCTTACGAGAAATTAATGCGGCGGCCCCGTTAAACGCGCCGCCGTATGTAAAGCCCCCTCACATCAGCTGCGAGGGGGCTTTGCATCTGTATTCAGATGTAACTTACTTTTTATCATTGTTCCGTCTCAGGAATTCTACAAAGGCGAAGATGATAGATATGACAGTCAGAACTGCTACAATCAGCTCAGACATATTGTTGGCATATTCGGTCTTCTCCGGCATCACCGCTCCGAGAATCAAAAAATATATGCACCATATCAGTCCTAACGCAAGTAAAAGCATTGTGAAAAATTTAATCACAGATGCCGCCTTATCCATCATTTTTTTAGTTTTGATTCTGCGTTCTTCCGGATAACTCCTTTTTGTAAACAGCTTAATGCTGCCAATCAAAGAGCCGCCGATAATACCTGCAGACAAGCCTGCACAGATAAAATATGCTATTTTCATTCTTTCCGTATCCTCTTCACAATTTAAGGTTCCACATGCTATGTAGATTGTTTCATCCAAATGTATCTTTCAGATACTGTTCTCCCCAGTTGCACATCTCTTCCAGAATAGGCGCCAGACTCTTTCCGAAATCTGTAAGCGAATATTCGGTTCTGGGCGGCACCACAGGATAAACTTCCCGATGTATCAGACCATCCTTTTCCAGTTCCCTGAGCTGCTGGGCCAGCATCTTGTCCGTGGCTTTCGGCATCCGCCTGTGCAGTTCGCTGTACCGCAGCGTACTGTTCATAAGATGCCAGAGTATTACTGCCTTGTACTTCCCGCCAATGAGCCGGATTGTCGCCTCGACCGGACAGGTAAAGCTATTGCATGTTATAGCCATAAGCTGCCTCACTTTCCTTTTGGGTATTATCTACCTAAATTGTGCGTTCTTGCTCTTTCATTTATATTGTTTATAATTATAGTATAGGTTAACCTGAATCACAATAGGAAAATGGAGAGGAAAGATATGAACTTTTTAGACATTGCAAAATCACGTTATTCTGTAAGAAACTATACGGACCAGCCAGTGGAGGATGAGAAGCTTCAAAAAATCCTTACCGCTGCACATGTCGCCCCAACTGCAGCCAACCTACAGCCGGTGCACATCATAGCCGTCCGGGAAACTGACGGACTGTCCCGGATATCAAAGGCCGCCAACATCTACCATGCGCCTCTGGCACTTATCGTCTGCACGGACAAGACAAAGGCATGGGAACGGCCCTTTGACGGGATGAGAACGACAGATATCGATGCTTCCATACTGACCGACCATATGATGATGGAGGCAGCGGACCTGGGCCTCGGTTCCGTCTGGATCTGCTATTTCAAGCCGGATGTAATCAAGAAAGAATTCCGGCTCCCTGAGCATCTGGAACCGGTCAATATCCTGGCTGTCGGGTATGCTGATGGAGTACCGGCAAGCCCGGACCGCCATTCATCCACCCGGATTCCTTTAGAGGAACTGGTATCTTATGAAAGACTATAAATGCAGCATCACCCTGACAAGGGTATATGCCGGCCCTGCTGAAGCACGCGCTGGCTGTAGAGGCGGTCACGGCCCGTTTCGCCAGGCTGGACGGCGAGGGCGAAGAAGCGTGGGGCACCGCAGGTCTGCTGCACGATTTGGACTATGAGAAATTTCCGGAAGAGCATTGTAAAAAGCAGAGGAAATCGGGTTAAAAAGTAATTTGTAGCTGTCGAAAAAACCTTACCGATATTCAGTTTCACTGCTGAAAATCAGTAAGGTTTTTATAAATTGTACAGAAGTACAACTTCTCTCTATTCCTTAATATGCACCCTATCCACGGCAACTCCCACCGTCATACCATCCTGCTCTAGCATACAAAACATATCAAACTCTAAGCCCGCCCTTTCCCGGCTCAAGAACTTACTCCCACCTTTTCCGTCTGTTCTCCCAACGCATGTCTCTCGTCCGTCACATCTTTTCTATCAGCATGACCTTGCCCACTAACTGCAATTAGCCGGGTTCAACATGGATAAAATATCATTACCCGCATAGAAACAAACAAAAGATATGTAACTCATTTAGAATTGAAAGCCTTAACTGAAATATTCCGTGATGTCTTTATCTTCTTTCCCCGGCTACTTCCATTTAGCAAATTATCCGCACAGATATTCTATTCCCCTATTCACTCAAATCCGTTAACCTTATCCGACTGGAAAGCAATAGACTTCTCCTCCAGTGCCAGTTGAAAGCATCAAGAGACTTTGGTAGAATACCTGTAGCGATTGATTTAAATATTCCACCAACTCTCTGGACACCTCACCCCCTCCGTCAGTCTGGCGGACAGACATATATGTCCGTCCGCTTCATACTCTAACTGAAAAATAAATCAATACTGCACGAGGAAATAAAGGTGATATTGTTTTCAGCCTCATTAGCAAGTACAATCATACCGTATTCATTTCTAATAACTGTTCCCGTTGATGGAGTTTGAGTACTAGTGGTTATAACAACGTCAGATGTTCCGACAGGCAGGAGAGAACGAATCGTTGCTTCGCAATCGGCGCAACAGTCTGCCGGAACGGGAACCGGTTCCGGTAGATAAACAATGGCATCATTATACATTGCATTGTTTATCTGAATTGTGTCGATGCTGCAGGTGGACAAATATTGCTCAAAATTTTGAGGATTTATTACTACAAATACTCCGGTACGCCCGTTTGGTCCTGTAATCAAAGAGCCGGGACGGCCAACAACTGCATCACCACTATTCAAAGTGACAAACAGATTATTATCTGGATACAGGGTAATGATTTGTTGGATTATATTTCTTAGTTGCTCACTACAGCTACAACAGGCAGAGCTTGTATCACCGGCAGGGCCGGCCGGACCTTGAGGTCCCTGGGGACCAGCCGGTCCTTGAGGTCCCTGGGGGCCAGCCGGTCCTTGAGGTCCCTGGGGGCCGGCAGGGCCTTGGGGACCACGGCAGCAGTGATTACAACCACAACCGCCGCAAAATGCACAACTCTCATTAGTATAACATTCACAATCGTTACAATCAGTATATTTTTTCATATTAACTCAATCCTTTCGTATAAACATGATGTAGGTTCAGTAGATCCACAAAATACTTAGATATACGTGTACCTATAGCATCTTATGCTGCAGGATGGCAAATCGTTCTGTTATCTATATAATAGGAAAATGGTAAAACGACAATGGGTAAAAACCGGCAACAGGCCGCCTTGATATTTTGCGAGTAAAAAGGTCTTGCCAAATTGATTTCACTCAATTCGGCAAGACCTTTTTCGTTGGTTTAAATATCTTTTAATTGCCGACTACGCGAACCCGGCAAGAATTCAATTCTTTTATCAGAACAAAATACTTGTAATATCTTGGTATCTGTCAATCACACAATATATCTCAACACAATCTTTTTTGATAAGATAAAGTGTGATATAGTTTCCATGTATCAGATACTTATAATCCGTTTTGAAGCTTACTCGCTTTGACAAATCTGCTCCCATTGTCGGGAATTGCTGTAGATTTTCAAAGCTTTTGTAAATTTCATCTACTGTCTTTCTTGCTGCTTCCGCATTGTCCTCTGCGATATAATCCCGAATTGCTTTCAAATCAGCCGCTACAAGAGGATTAATCCTTAGTTTCATTAATCGTTATTCCTCCATTGCTGACTTCAGTTCATCAAGTCTCATCCAACCTTTTCCATCTGTAACAGCTTCTTCTGCTTCCAGCAATTTAGCCAACAACTTTTTCTCTGCTCTGTCTTTTTCATAATCCTCTATATCAAGGACTACAAATTTTCCTCTACCATTTTTCGTTAAGAAAACCGGCTCTCCTACCTGACAATTTTTAAGCACTTCATTATAGTTTCTTAAATCAGATACTGGTAAAATACTGGGCATATCATCATCTCCTTCTCTGACACATATTATTTCTGCTTACATCTTTACTATACAAAAAGATGCTGTAAAATTCAACTTAAAATTTTACAGCATCCATGTTCTTATTTAATTGAACATGCAATGAATATTTTAATCATTGTACTATATCTTGTGCTTTTCTATTTCTTTTAAAGGATTTTATTTCTCGCACCACTGGTGCGATTTTTTGCAACTTATTTTTTATAATCTTATCCCTGCAACACATTATGTCCCCTATTATCACTTTCACTTTTTTCCTTTTTCTTAAGCTCACGCATTTATTGGAATTTATTAACCATTTCCCATTCTAACTCTGAAATAATATCTATTCTTGTATAATGAATATTGTTACACAACTTTCTATTTACTTTAAATCCAGCTTTTTCATTAATACTATCCTCTATTTCTCTTTTGATTTCTCCAACCATTGGAGTATCCATATTTTTAATGTTACTTCCAAATTGTCCAATTAATATTGCTTTAAGTTTCATCAATGAATGTGATATATTTATGCAAAAACTCGTATTACTTCTGTTGCTACATCTTTCTTTTTATCCATTATAAATCATTCTACACACTCCTTAAAGTCCTCTGTATGTCTCAATATTGTTTTTCCACATCTTAAAATTAACACACACTTTTCTAAAACCTTTTCCTTGGCAACAATAATTTTAAATTTTAAATTTTAAATTGAAATAGTAATAAAATACCAAATGACAGGCAATCCTTAGATTACCTGCCATATAAAATAAATTATATACACTTGTATCACTCGAACTCGCAAAATCAAAGTTGACTCTATACAATTTTGTATAGGCCCTTTGGTTCTATTTGACTTTATCTTATTTAAACTGTCCTAATCCTATGGTCTATCCAAACTGGTGTTATCAATTTGTTATCAGCTAAATGTTATCACGCTTAAAATTAGTCTACAGTTTGTTGACTAATTTTCGTCTCTCATCTTTGCCACCTCTAATTCCAATTCCTCTATTGACGGTAAGCTCTTTTGATATTCTTTCTTCAACACCGTTTCAAGTTCATATTCTGCAATGCCAATAGGTTGGGCTATCTCTTCAAGCGAATACTCTGCAACCACATTATCTTTGTCTTTACATATCAGCAAGCCAATAGCAGGATTATCTTCTTCGCCAGTTAACTGCTTATTAACCGCTGTAACATAAAAATTTAATTTTCCGGCAAATTCCGGCTCAAACTTCTTCGTTTTCAACTCAACAACTACATAACAATGCAATTTAATATGATAAAACAGTAAATCCAAATAAAAATCCTGCTCTCCAACCTTCAAATGTATCTGACGACCAACATACGAAAACCCTGTCCCAAGTTCTAGTAGAAATTGTGTTATCTGACTAACCAGCGCATCTTCTAAATCTTTTTCATCATAACTTTCCCGCATGGACAAAAAATCAAAGCTATATGGATTTTTGAGTGATTGTATAGCCAAATCAGACGAAGGAGAAGGAAGTTTCTCTTTAAAATTTGTAATTGCCTTTCCTTTTCGCTCATATAATTTTCCTTCTATCTGATGAACCAACACATCACGACTCCAATTATGCTCTAACGTATGCTGCGCATAAAAAATGGCTTCTCTGACATCGCTACACTTGAATATAATACGCTGATTATGTCCCCATGGAATGCTTGTTATTAATTTTATGATTTCCTCGGAAGTCATTTCGTCTACAACCTGTTGACCATTTATAACATCCGCATAAAACCGATACCATAAACGCATTGTTTTCAAGTTTGTTTCTGAAAATCCGGTCATATCTGGAAATGCTTTTTTCAAATCGACACTCATCTGCTTGAGTAATCCATCACCCCATCTAGCATTTTTCTGTCGTTCTACAATATCTGCTCCTATGTGCCAATATAATCCCAGTAATTCCCGGTTCACTTTTACAGATGCTTTAATCTGACTGCTTCGGATTTTTTCTTTAATTGCAGTGAGCCATTCCTTATATTCGTTGGTCACTACAAAGCCTATCTCATTTCTTTTCATAATCAGCCCCACAGTATTCTTCTTTTTGCCTTCTTCACATAGTTATCTCTTTATTATAGTTCCGTTTTTCTACATCCACTAATCGTTATGTTTGCTACATTGAAACTTATCATAATAGGTTGGCGCACACATCCTCTACTGTCTACAAGGCTACCCGTTAATAATTTGCATAGATTCAATGTCACTCGAACTCGCAAAGCAAAAACGATTTCTATACAATTTTGTATGGGCATTTTGGTTCTATTTGATTTTATTTTTCTCCAACTGTCTAATTCCTATGGTCTATCCCAACTGGTGTTATCAATTTGTTATCAGGGAAATGTTATCAACTCCTAATAGCAATAATATCTTTTAGATTTATGCAAATTGAAATAACTTCATAAGCGAATTTACTAGTGTAATAGCTGCTGCACTTCCTCCACACAAATTCTTAAGCGCAACGAGAAATCCTTTTTTCGGTTTATTATTTGCTTTTATATCACATTCTATCTGTTTCAACATTTCTAATATATCATCCTTATCCCCTGTATCATTCGATGACATCATCTCCTTTATCGAACATAGCAACTCCATAGCATCGTTTTGTGTTTCTTCATTAATGGTAATATTATTATTAACTGTACCGTCAATATTATTTGCAACTACAACCGTTGAATAATTTGCAGTTATTCCATTTGATGCACTTGGCTTATTTTTTTCTTCTTCTCGAACTATCTTCTCATAACACGATCTCAAATATTCGCTTATATAATCTATCAGCGGATCAATAATATGTTCAATAAATTTGCGCATCTCATCGTTTGTGGTTGATTTTGTACTGGTGTAAATATGCGTTCCATATAATCTAGTAAAATCTCCACCAAATTTGTCAACCGCATATTTTAACATCTGATATTCCAACGATATTTCTTCTTGAACTATTGGACTAATTTCAAATGGACCTATCCAATCCCTTGTTTTTATTACTTCTTCAATATCATATTCACAGGTATTATTTCTATCAACGAAATCCTTTATCGCTTTTTGCTCATCTATAGCTTTCATAAACCTTATTAAATTTGTATCACATTGTGAATAATCCGTCCTGCTTAATCGGCGTGCAATATTCCTGAAGTTTGAAGAAATATCTTGTATTTCCTCGCTTGTATAATTACTCATTTTACAATCCTCCCACAATATGGACAGTAAAAACCAGAAGTAACATCTGCTGGCATAAGTGCAATTTCTCTATTGCAACAATGTACTTTTACCTTTTGCATATCATAATCCTTGTTTTTAAATATCATATTGGTGTCAACTTTTTGAACAGGTTTTGTTTTTACTTTCATAAATTTTGAATTTATTCCCTTTAAAGCATCTGTAATCATTCGTTCTGCCTCTACTAACGCTACTTTCTTTGCTTCTTCAATAATCTCTTCAGGCCAAAAAGTGTTTAACTCTTCTGATATTCCACATACAGGACAATAAATCTCTTTATCTTCTAAATCATTATTTAAATATGTGCAGTTTACTTTAAATCTTGATCTGCATCTATTGCATTGAAGCGTAACTAAACCATCTTCATCGGCTTCTAAAGTTGCTTTTCCAACAGTTTTAGACATATCCCAACCTCCTTATCAAAATATATCACTAAATTTTCATAGAAACACTCACGATTTACATAGTTCATAAATGTTTTTATAACATTTAGCTATACTGCTCTTTCATAGCTATTAAATCGTTAAAAATCTCACGTCTGTCGCTATTTGACTTGTTTGTAAAATCAACATTATCATACCAATTAATTATGTAATCTCGAAACTCACTACTATTATTGGAATTATTAAAAACCCAAAAACCAATCAAATAATTAATATAATCAATTCGACTAGGTCTTTTTAATTCATTATCTTCGAGAAAATCAATTACATTATCTAAAGCCTGCAATGTTACCGAAAAACAACTTGTCAGTTCCTCTGGATCCAATCCACATAATTGATTTTCTTTCGTGTCTGATGGAATCGGGGCATAATTATTAGAATGATTTTTCTTCATTAAAACCTCATATGCTGGATTCAGCGCAGCTATTGGATATGACACTGTGGTTTTTTGTGGTGTGAAAAAATCTCCAAATCCAATATCGATTAATTTATTACAAAACAATTTTGTGTATTGTGTATATATATCAATTCCATGCGCCTTTAACTTTGAAAATCGCATTTGTACAATACTAACTCTACTTCCAGCGTTATTCAAAACCTCAAACCATTCAATTTGTTCATCTTCTGTCAAATCTTCCGCCGAATTTATTGTATAATTATAATTTTTTATCTTACTCTTGATTTGCAGTAATAAACTTGTTATCTCTGGAGATTTTAAGGTGGATTTTTTTTGTATATAGTTAAAAAGCACTGCATCATCTTTGTTCAACAAAATCCCTGCCGGAACTTGATTATTACGAATTGCACCTTGACTCTCGGTAAAAACGCCTTTACCTAAATCCAAAATAACATTCCTAAACTCTTCATGATTTATGTATGCCTTATAATTTGTAGATAATCGTTGCTGACCATCAACTACTGAATACTGCCCCCTCTCAATCTCTTCTAATAGTTCTCTATCAATAAAAGATACTTGAGGAACACATCCTTGTGTATTTAAAATTACGTTTATTGATATTGGAGAAACAGGAGCTTTACCCAATAGTTGATAATTCAACAACGCAATACTCTTTTGCAATGTCCAGCTTAAATCACGCTGATACAAAGGTAAAGAAATAGCCTGTTCCTCAATCTTTTGACACATTTCTACAATAGACATTTGATGGCTTTTTTTAGTTGGATTAAATGAAGCAGCTTTACTTAAGTTTTTATTTATTCTCATTTCGATTCTCCTGATAGCTGCTATTAGTAGCAGCTTCTATATTTTTATTATATTTTATCACTTTTTCCATATTTGTCAATAGCTGCTTCTATTTATTAGTCTGTGAACCTTTCTGTTCTAGGTTGTCGCTTCCCATACAACTATAATATGTTGTACTACAATAGACTCTCCTTTTCAATAATGGCTTTTGCACTACAAGCTACACTATATGTTTATTTCCCCCTCAAATCAAACCGATTCCCATCTGTCCTCCCCACACCAATAATATCGCCCTGCATACTGCAAGTAAACGTATACGACACCTCATCCACCATAACCTCAATCGTCATACCGTCCTCTTCCAACATACAGAACACATCAAATTCTAATTCCTCCCTGTCACGATTCAGGAACCAACTGATTGCCTCTTCCGTCTGTACCTCCAGCGCTTTCCTTTCCTCCGTCACATCTTCCCCATCACGATATGCGGAAACAACCTCTCCATCCGCCGTGACAACCATAGAAGAATGCCCCTCTTCTTTTTCTTCCGCCGGGGCACATCCTGCCAACAGCAGCACCATTCCTAACACAATAACCTTCTTCATCATTTGCCTTTCCGGCAAAAACGCAAAAAGCAGCCCTCATCAGGCTGCCCTTACTTTAATTTCATACCCCTCACATAAATCTCAACCGCTTCTTTTTCTTTATCAGTCAAGGTCTCCCACATCTCCAATACTTTCCTTTGCTCCGATGATAGTTCCAGCTTTCCAACACCATCCGAGAAGAACTGTGCCAGTGTAATTCCCAATCCGTCACAGATTCGATTCAATGTATAAAAAGTAGGTGTACTTCCCCTTTTCATCAGATTTGATAAAGATGACTGACTAATATCCGTTTTCTTAGATAACGCATACATGGTCATCTGCTTCTTATCACAGAGTTCCTTTATACGGTTTGCAATATACTTCTCATCTAACAAGCAACCTACACCTCACTTCCGATATATGTTGCTTTCATTTTACCCGCTATCACAGGATATTATTAGATTTTATCAACAGAAGTATATTGCTTATTAGTTGAGTAGTATTCATTTAAAAAAATAAGCGTATTGCCTCATCCTATTTTATTGATTCTGTTTCAGTTTCAGTTTCTTGCACATATATTCAATAACTTCCTCTGGGGTCGGGCGTTCCCCTTTAAATGGGATCTTTGCCCATTCTGCCTGCACTTTTTCATCTGGATTATCAAAGCCCGAATCAATGGCAAGCTGGATTTTTCTTTCTACTTCCTTGGCACTGATTCCCTCCTCTTGTCCAATCGTTCCCATCACTTTGCTAAACTTCCCTTTTCTCATAATTTAATATCATGGCTCCTTCCTTTGCAATTTATTAATTGCAATTATACAGGCATTTTATACTAGAATCAATATAAACCGACGAAATGTCGAACGAAAGGGCTGGTATCCTCCTATGCCACAAAAATTAAAGCAAGTACAAGATATTTCTATTGGGGATAATTTAAGAAAGTTACGAAATAATGCTGATTTAACTCAAGAACAGGTTGTCGCACAATTACAGCTTCGCAACTTCTCCATTTCCAGAAGTATCTATTCACAAATAGAATCTGGAACATATAATATACGCATCAGCGAACTAATCGCATTAGCTGAAATTTTCCATACGGATTACAACACCATGTTTAATGGCTTAACCTATAACAAATAGCCCTAGATTGAAAATCTCAGCAATCTAGGGCATTTTGGTTCAACTCTATTTTTGTATTCTATGCGTATCTAATTATCCTCTAAATATATCAGTTCTTGCAATACAATTTCCTCCGCAGCACTTTTTATACTATTCATCAACCCCACCCATAACATTTGATTTTCTTCTTTCAACTGCTCTGTCACTCCCTGATTGTCTGCCATCTGCCGCACAAGTAACTCCATCCGCTCATTTGCTTCTCGGTCTGTCTGATTCAGATGTTCCACAAGTTTCCCCTGAACGAGCAATGTAGTGTATATCCCCTTTCTATGCTCCTCAAGGAATGTCCGGCGCAGCATACCATATTTCCCATAAGCGGCTGGTTCTTCCTCTGGCAATGCCAAATCAGGCAAATAATAATCCCCCTGCAGCGTATAACTCAATCCATTCTTTTCATCATAAATATGTTTTTTCATAATCTCTTCCTACCTTTCCATATCTCTGCTTTTTGATTTTTTCTTTAATTTTCCTGCTTCACGTGCTGCCACATTTTCTTTTGCACGTTCCAGATTTTTTCGTACACTTCTTTCTTTTGGTATCTGTTCTGCCCGCTTTCGTTCAGCCTCCAGACGTTCCCTCTCCTCATCCTGCCTGACAGCCATAAACACCTTATCTTCTCCCAGAACACGCACCACACGCTCAAACATAGTTGCGATATTCTTCAGACCGGCATTTTCTTTGAATAAATCGTTGCAGTCAGAAAACAGCAAATTATTGTCCTCTATCAGCTTTCTATTTTCTGCCTTAACCGATTTCAATTCTTGCATAGTTTCCATCAGCCTTGCCGCCAATGCTGCTATCTTATTTTTCATCTAGATAAACAATGGCTTCGCCTTGTTTTCCCGATAACTGGCTGCCCTCTCCAGTGTTGCTGCCGGCGGCAGCGTATCCTCGATTTTACCCCTAAACTCTTTTAATTCCCGGTCAATACTCTCCATAACAGGCTTAATAATATCTAGTTCTTTTTCATATACCTTTACCTGTTGCTCTGCCTTTTCTGACCGTTCTACCGCCTCCTCTGCAACTTTTTCTGCCTCCTCCCTCACCTCATCCAACCCCTGTATCTCTGCTTTGTTCTCTGCAATTCTTCCCGATAATGCCACACTTTCAGATTCCAAACTGCCAACTTCCTGCTCCAATACCGTGACTTCCTTTTGCCGCTCTTTCTTCTCAAAATCCAAAACGGATAAATGCTTTTCTTGAGTACCTTTCTGCTCCCACTCAATATCATGCCTTTGCATGACAGCGGCAAGCTGTTCCTTTTCAGCCGCCACCCACTGATTCCATTCCGTATCGCTTCTTGTGCCGCCTTTAAAACCCAACGCCGCCAATGCCTGTTTTAAAGATACCCTCGTATCTAACCCACGCCTGCTCCCAGTGGAAAATGGCACAAAGTCGATATGCAAATGTGGCGTGGCTTCGTCCATGTGCAGATGTGAAGAAAATACCTTTAACGTGGGATTCCGTTCCTGAAATTCTTCCATATATTCAGCCAGCACCCTTGCGGCAAGCTCTCCGTTCTCCGTCATTGCACTCGTATTATCTTTATTTCCAATCTGCAGGATAATCTCGTGAAACGGCTTCTCCTGCTTACCAGAGCAGATTTTTTCATAATAATCATCAACCCGGCGGTCACTTCTGGTCTGCTTATCATTGTATCTGACAAGAGATTCGTCAAACAGCTCGTGATAAATATCCTGAATATCTTGATTGCAATATTCCACGTTTCTGCCACTTCGCTCTGGATCTGTATTCTTTGCGTGAAATTTTCTGCTGTTGTGATTGACGGAACCTTTCCCCACCATAACACTAATCGTTCTTTTCAATAGGCTATTCTCTCCTTTCATTGCTTGAATGTGCGCCGTATCCGGCGCATGGCTTTGTTACTTTCCCGAAAGTAACGCAAAAGCACTTTTGACAGCCGTTCCGTCCATCAAAAGCTGCCTTTGCGCCCTGCCGGGGGCTTTTCGTCCTACGGACGATGCGGCTGTTCCAGCCGTTTAATTCCCACTGCTTGTGTTCCCGGTGATTCTTCCCACCATATCGCCATCCAACCAAGCAATTCTCCTTGTCCGCTATCCACAGGGGCGTGACACGCTCCTGTCTATTACAGTCAAGGAAGAATTACCAACGAAAGCTATCCCTCACACCACTTCTGTCCAAATACTCTGTTCTGGCTTTTTCCCGTTCTTCGTCCGTTGGTGCGGTCTTATATTTTGTGTATAGCTCACGGTCTATCAATACATCCATCTTCTTCTCCAATCCTATCCGAATCTTTTCTCCACTGCTCACATCCTCTATCAAATGATAACGAATCAATAATATAAACAACTCAGACGGTATTTGCACATTCTTCAAATTCGACTCCTTTCAAGGTGGCAAGGTTACCTTATCTTTAGGAAAAGGGAATCTTGCCATCTTCTTTTATCCCTCTGGTAATACCCACGCCCACTGTTTACCAACCTTAACAGATTGAACATTCAATGCGGTTTTCGCATTCCAGAGGGTCTTACTTTTAATTCCCCGGCTCTCTGCTTCTTCTACAACTTCACTCTGCATGACTTGTCCATCTGCCAGTATCTCTTGCAAAAATGCCTTTGCCTCTCTCGTTTTTTGTCCCCGGCTATCTCCATTCAACAAATCATCTGCCCCTATATCATATTCGCCTATCCATTCAAATCCATGATCCTTATCCAGACGAAAAGCAATGGATTTACCCTCTGGTGCCAGCGAACTTTTCACATGGCACACCACTCTGACTTCTGGCTCATTTTTAATACGCCCTACCACTAGGACACTTCTGGCGGCCGCCTGAAAATCAATAGAACCAAGTCCCCGGTAGGAAGATTTACCACTACTGTTCTTGTTCATATGCCCTATCAGGATAATGGCACAATGGTGTTTCTCCGCCAGCACCGACACCCGCTTCATCAGCGGGCGGATTTCATTTGCCCGGTGCATATCCACCTCTGCCCCCAGAAAGCCTTGTATGGGGTCTAACACAATCAGACGTGCCTGTGTCTCCACAATGGCTTCTTCTAGCCGGGAATCCAACATCGTCAACGGCTGCTCCCCATCATCAATTACCAGCACTCTGGAGCAATCTGCCCCCGCCTCCATAAGTCGTGGCTTTATCGTATCGCCCAATCCATCCTCGGCGGTCTGATAAATCACGTTCACTGGCTCTGCTTTTTCTTCCAACAACTCTGCTTCATCCCTCGAACCGTCCGGCAGGACTTTCTCTCCCCTTGTCAGCTTTGCGATAATTTGCAGTACCATTGTGGTTTTCCCTTCGCCGGGATCGCCTTGGATAATCGTAACCTTTCCATAAGGAATGAATGGATAGAGCAGCCATTGAATCTGCTCTACCTCCACCGACTCCATATTAATCAGTTTTAAATCTGGTTCCTTTTTTCTATTGTTCAAAATCCCCTCCATTTCTGGTTGAAAGAGTCAGGATACTTTGGTAGAATATCCTATAGAGATGACTTTGGATATTCCACCAAGTCTCTGCCTTTAGGTGTTTGCAGACACTTAAAGGCTTTTTACTGCTCATCTTTCATCCCCTGCATTGTCAAAGTAATCAGTTCCATCGTATCTAATAAATCTCTGGAAACTCCACCGCCTGAATCTATCCGCTGCAATTCCACAAGCACCTTCGCCAGTTCATTCTTCAGAGCCTTGTACACCCGTGGATTCCCCACAACTACAACTTCCTTTTCCTGCAGACGTCGGATAATATAATCCTGTTTTGTCAAACCTGACAGCCTTACTGCTGCTTCAATTTGTGCATCCTCCTCTGGTGATACTCTAAAAGCTACCGTCTTATTTCTCCACCGCCCCTGTTGATCTAAAACTTTTACTGACATACATCTTTCCCTCCATCACTTGTATTTTCTTCTGCTTCTATTCCAGTCCTCTCAAAATTGAGACACTCCGCCATCTCCGTCTGCCTTGACGGGAACAAATGTGCATAGCGATATGTGATTTTTTCACTCTCATGCCCCACCCGTTCACCGATTGCCAGTGCTGTAAAGCCCCTGTCAATCAGAAGCGAGACATGGCTGTGCCTCAAATCGTGAATACGAATCCGCTTAACCCCGGCAGCTTTGCACCCTCTATCCATCTCATGACATAAATAATGCTTTGTCACAGGGAACAGCCGATCCGTGGGTTTCAGGCTGTAAAACAATTTCATGCAGTCCTCCATCTCCTCCGAAAGAAACCGTGGCATTTTAATTACCCGGTTACTTTTCTTTGTTTTTGGACTGGTTATCACATCCCTTCCCTTCAACCGCTGATAGGATTTATTAATTGTTACGGTCTGGTTTGCAAAGTCAAAATCCGCTGGTGTCAGGGCAAGCAGTTCACCCTCACGAATCCCACTCCAGTAAAGCAGTTCAAACGCATAATAGGAAATATCCTTATCCATCATGGCTTCGGCAAATTTCAAATATTCTTCCTTTGTCCAGAACAACATTTCTTTACTTTCCTCCATGCCCATCGTTCCCGCTTTCTTCGCCGGATTGATATTCAAATCATAATAGCGGATGGCATGATTAAAAATGGAACTCAACTGTCCGTGAATGGTTTTCAGATAAGTGGGTGAAATCGGCTTCCCAGTCTTCCCCTTTTGACTCCTCATCTCATTCTGCCAGTCAATCACATCCTTTGCCGTAATTTCCGATAACTTTCTCTGTCCGAGATACGGAAGAATCTTGCTCTCGATAATACTTTCCTTCGTCAGCCATGTGTTCTCCTTCAACCGGGGACGCACATCTGCTTCATACATCTTACAGAAACTTTCCAGCGTCATATCAATATCCGCTTTTTTCTGTAATTGGAATTGCCGCTCCCAGTCCTGTGCTTCCCTTTTGGTGACAAAACCTCGCTGGCACTTCTGTTTCCGCTCCCCTCTCCAGTCCTTATACCGAACCATAGCATACCAAGTTCCATTTTTCTCATTCTTATAAACTGGCATTTCTAATCCCTCCCTTCATATTGCTGTGTTCCGTAAAAGTGTTCATAAAAGAATTTACGGTCAATGCGTCCGGCTATGGTGACACATCCTGTTTTGGCAAGTTCTTTATTTAATTTGCGTATCAATTTGTATGCATACGACTCCGAAACACCTAACTCCGCCATGACTTCCTCTACCCGCATAAACATTCTCTCCATAGATGCCCTCTCTTTCTTTTTTGTTTACTATACATATTTGTATAGTTATATATTACTATACATTTCTGTATTGTTCAAGTGGTTGTGATAAAATTTCTATACTTTTTTGTATGGGTTTGTCTTGATTGTTTCTATACATTTATGCTATACTAAATCCATCAATCAAACATTGCGCAGAAAGTTGTCAGCTATGCGGCTCGCTGTGCGCTTAAATCAACAGATAGGAGAGTTGCTATGGCTATTGGAGAAAGAATCCACCACTTCCGGCTTCTACACGGCTTCACGCAGAAGTATCTGGGAAAAATGCTCGGCTTTAACGATGTACAGGCGGATGTCCGTATCGCACAATATGAAAAAGGTTCCCGCAGTCCAAAAGAAAATTATCTGAACGCACTGGCTGAAATCTTCGAGGTATCGCCTAAGGCACTGGCGGTTCCTGATATTGACAGCTATGTGGGACTCATGCACACACTCTTTACTTTAGAAGACGTCTATGGTCTGCACATCGACAATATTGACGGAGAGCCTTGCCTCCGGCTGGATAAAAGCAAGGGAACTACCTATCTTTCCATGTTCGATATGTTTCAGTCATGGCAAGAGCAGTCCGCTAAACTGAACGCCGGGGAGATTACCAAAGAGGAATATGACCAATGGCGTTATACCTACCCTCAGATGGACGCTGCAAAATCTAAGGAAAACCTCGGTGCCTTACGTGCCAAACGGAAAGCCAAGACACAAAATGACAGCGAATAAACCTACCAACGCAAAAAAGGTCTTACCAAATTGATTTCACTCAATTCGGTAAGACCTTTTTTGTTGGTTTAAAATATCTTCTCTTGCTAACCACTGACGCATTTTTTGAGTAAATGCATTTTTTCCAGTGTTATCAATTTGTTATCAAATAGAGTCACAAAACGCTTCAAACGCCCTGTTTATGCGGGTTCTACGAACATTTTTCTTATTCGAACTCTATCGTCGCCGGCGGCTTCGGGCTCATATCATAGCACACCCTGTTCACATTCCCCACTTCCGCCAGTATCCTGTCCGTTATCTTCTCGAGCACGTCCCAGTCCACCTTCTCCACTGTAGCCGTCATAGCGTCTATCGTATTGATGGCGCGGATGATTACCATATAGTCGAAGCTCCGCTCATGGTTCTTCATGCCGACAGACTTGAAGTCAGGCACTACGGTAAAATACTGCCATACCTTTTCATCCAGGCCGGCTGCGGCAAATTCCTCACGGAGAATAGCGTCAGATTCCCGCACTGCCTCCAGCCTGTCCCTCGTAATCGCGCCGAGACAGCGAACGCCAAGACCGGGGCCGGGGAACGGCTGACGGTATACCATGTCCGCAGGCAGGCCAAGCTCGATGCCGCAGGCACGGACTTCGTCTTTGAAAAGCTGCTTCAGAGGCTCTACAAGTTCAAACTGCAGGTCCTCCGGCAGTCCGCCTACGTTGTGATGTGATTTGACCATCTTGGCAGTCTTCGTGCCGCTCTCGATGATATCGGGATAGATAGTGCCCTGGCCGAGGAATTCGATGCCGTCCAGTTTCCTCGCCTCCTCTTCAAAGACCCGGATAAATTCACCGCCTATGATTTTCCGCTTCTGCTCCGGGTCGGCTACGCCGTCCAGCTTGCCGAGGAATCTTTCTGTCGCGTCTACGTATATGAGATTGGCATGAAGCTGGTTCTTGAACACTTCCACGACGTCTTCGGATTCATGTTTGCGCATCAGTCCGTGGTTTACATGAACACAGGTGAGCTGATTGCCGATAGCTTTCAGCAGCATCGCAGCCACGACGGAAGAATCGACGCCGCCTGACAGCGCGAGCAGAACCTTCTTATCCCCGACCTGGCGGCGGATCAGCTCAACCTGGTCTTCGATAAAGTTCTTCATGTTCCAGTTCGCCTCTGCTTTGCACTTTCCAAAGACAAATTCTTTCAACGTCTCTTCGTCCGGCAGCGCGTCGAGCTTCTGTTCACACTTCGCAGTCGGATGGTCTGCCGCCATCACCGGGCAGCCGCAGTGATACAGTTCCGGCCTTACTTCCACCGGCTGTCCGTCTACGATACGGTTCTCGCCACCGTTCAATATGATACCTTTCACATTCTCAAGCCTGGCAAGCTCCTCCATCGTAATGTCATGCGGATGAATCTCGCTGTACACGCCAAGGTCTCGGATTGCCCGCGCCAGCACGGTATTCTCCGTACTTCCCATATCCAGAATCACAATCATATCCTGTCTCATCTTATGTCTCCTTCTCTCACATTCATCATTATTGTAGCCTTTTGCTTTCTATTCTTTTGTAAAACCATAATAGGTTCCTGTCGTCATATTGGCGATATCCAGGTAGCCGCCATCCTGGAGCATGAACCCATAATAAGATATTTCCTTCTCCTCTTTAAGCTGCTCCGCACCGTCCAGCATAAAAGAACGGTTCCTCGCCGTCATGCATACCAGATTATCCAGAGAATACTCTTCATTGCTGTCAAATACGCGCTGCATCTCCGCCTCCGTGACGCCGTAATCTTTCAGATCTACGGTCAGATACTTCAGGGCGCCTTCTCCTATATAGAATTCATATGTACCGGCGTAATAATTATCATCCGTGACAGTCCTGTCCTGATACCATGCGTAATTCTCCTCATCAGCAAATGTCATCCAAGAACCGTCACGCGCTGTCCAGGACGTTCCGGATATGACAGAATTGTCGGCTTTTTCGGCTTTTGCATCTTTATCTTCTGTTTCCTTTTCCTCTTTTACTTCTACCTCAGAATCATTCCCTTTTCCCTCTGAGGAATTATGTCCGGTTGTACCCGTTCCGCCTTCTTCGGAGTCTTTACCGCAGGCTGCAAGAGACAGACACATCATCAGTATGCATAGAACGACAGCTAATCTTTTCATCCGGCTTCTCCCCTACCTTTTCTTGTACTAAAACCTCATATCCTTCAGGGGCTATGACGTATAGTTGTCAAAATATCCCTGAACGAGGATTACCGGTGTCCCCTTATCTCCTGAACCGCTTGTCAGGTCGCACAGCGAGCCAATCAGGTCCGTCAGCCGTCTCGGCGTCGTACCCTGTGCCGCCATGTCTCCGACCAGGTCCTCCTTCTTCTCCTTAATCCGCTCTGATATGGCATCCTTCAGCGCCTGCCCGGACAAATCCTTGAAATCATTGTCCGCCAGATATTTGAGCTTCACTTCGTTCGGTGTCCCTTCCAGCCCCTCAGTATTGGCGACAGATACGCACGGATCTGCCAGCTCCCATATCTTTCCGACAGGGTCTTTGAAAGCCCCGTCTCCATATACCATGACTTCTACATGCTTTCCTGTCTTATCAAGAATCTGCTTCTGTATATCCAGAACAAGTTCCATACATCTGCCCGTCCTCGGAAAGAGCTTTACCGCCTCTTCCGTAGATTTATTGGATCCGAGCAGCCCATAATCTTCATTACAACCGCTTCCATCCACCGGAGCCGTCAGGATATCATCCATGCCGCACACAACTTCCGCGCCATTTTCTTTCAGGATTCTCTTCGTCCTCTCCCTGCTGTGGATATCGCAGTTCAATACTTTCTTCGTATATGCGAGAATCTCTTTTGGATGGTTTGCAAATATAACCTCGGCCTCCGCCCCTTCGCTCTTTATCAGGTCACTGTAGTAACGGACATAATCCACCCCGGTAAAGGGATGGATGTTCTCTCCGAACAGCTCCCTGTAGCGCTTTACATCAAGTACGTCGCTATATGGATTGATACCCGCCTTGTCAAGCTGGTCCAGTGATACGAGCTCATTACCAACCTCATCGCTTGGATAGCTGAGCATAAGCACAATTTTTTTGGCCCCGCGGGCAATCCCTTTCAGACAGATGGAAAAACGGTTCCTGGACAGTATCGGAAAGATGACTCCTACCGTACCGCCTCCAAGCTTATTTTCTACATCCTGCGCAATTGCGTCTACAGAAGCGTAGTTGCCGTGCGCTCTCGCAACGACAGACTCTGTAACCGCGACCACGTCTCTGTCGTGCACGGCGAAGCCTTCGCTTTCCGCGGCGCCCAGAACGTTCTCTACTATAATATGTGCAAGGTCGTCCCCTTCCCGAATGATGGGACAGCGGATTCCCCTTGATACAGTACCAACTCTTCTTTCCATACCAGTTTTCTCCTTACTTTGTTTTCTACATCTTTTTTTATTGTACCTTATTTTCTTTTCCCGCTCAATACCACATTTTCAACATTCCCCGCTTTTTCGACATTTCCTGACAAAGAACAGGCAGGTATCTATTATACCGATTTAATATAGAATCCGACGCATAATTGATAACAGAAGGCTTCAGATATCAAATAGCTGTAGATGTGACAGTCAGCAAAGCTCTGCTCATCCGAATCATAAAAAACGTATGCAAAGAAAGAAGGAACATTGAAATCAATGTCCCCCTTGTCACTCTGCCGTTTGGCATCCGCACTCTGAGTTATGCCGCCATCCTCCAAAAGATATAAGACAGCTACTTCCTCTCCCTCACCAGCAGCGTGCTCACGATGCCGCACAAGATTCCTCCGACCGGAAACGCGACCCATGATACGTTCCATGCATTGGCAAGAAACCCTCCAAGCAGAAATACGATAGCGGCAGCCATCATGATGGTACCGCAGATCCTGCCTATCAGCTTCTTGTCTTTGCCCGGCACATTTTCATCATTATAGTCATTTACGCTGTACTTCTTTTTCTGCATACCTGCATACACGAGCAATGAAGCCGCTGCCGTGACGATGAGCATGAACACGCCATGCACGGCCTCCTCATTGAACCGGGGCGGCAAGGCTACGCCGTCCATGCCAAGCTCAAAGATGAATCCGCAAAAGAGAAGCCCAATTCCAGCCGCACACATGGTTATGTACCGCTTTTGAAACGCATCCGTTTCTTTGTCCGTATAAACGTTTCCTACGACCGGGTATTTTTTCGTGAATGCGCTGTGCTTCATACCTTGGACGACAAATATAAGCACGGCAGCTACGACAAAAAACATAAAGAGCATATCGCAGAACTTTTCTGCCACATATACCCCTGACAACAGTTCATACACCGCCGTTCCGAACAGCAGGAGCCCCACCCCTGATGTGACTGCCCTGCTGTATTCATTCATATGCTTATCGTATTCCTCATGTTCTTCCACATATGAAGCTCTTGCATCCCCCTGCACGAGCACATCCATGCTGCACTGGAACAGTTCGCTCAACTGGAGCAGCTTATCCATCTCAGGAAAGCTCCCTCCCGACTCCCACTTTGATACCGACTGCCTCGACACTTGAAGCTGCTCTGCTATCTGTTCCTGCGTATATCCTTTTTTCCACCTCATAAATTGTAAATTCTCCGCAAAACCCATTTTGAATTCCTCCTTCAGTTTTTATGGATTTATCATACGATTGCATGGTGTAAACCTCCAGCAATTTCATGTTGCGTTTGCGTAGTTCTGCCGCAACTAGCGTTTGCGTCCTCGGTTTTACGGGGTTTTCACTGTTTTCTTTCAATTCAGGACAGAAACTTTTTAATGTCTCCAACATTTTCTGCAATATAATCCGCACCAGCTTCTTCAAGCTCTTCACGGCTCCCGTATCCATATAACACGCCCATGACATCGACACCTGTCTTGTGTGCGCCGATGACATCGTGTTTCCTGTCCCCTATCATGAGCACTCTGGACAAATCACGAATGCCGCGGCTATTGAGAGCATACGCAATCACTTCCGCTTTCTTTACCCTTTTCTCATCCATCGTTGCCCCGGCGATAAAAGCAAAATACCTGTCCAGGCGGAAGTGCTCCAGTATCTGCCTGGCAAATGCCTCCGGCTTCGACGTCGCTATAATCAGCTCCATTCCGCGCTCCACCAAAGCAGCCAGCAACTCTTCCATGCCTTCATACACTACATTCTCAAATATTCCTCTCTCCGTGAAATATTCGCGGTAATACTCGATTCCAAGGAGGGCGTCTTCCTCGGAGAATTGGTAGAATTGCTGAAATGATTCCGATAGCGGAGGCCCGATAAATTTGTACAGCACTCTTCTGTCGTCTTCTATTATGCCGAATTTTTTCAAAGCGTGCATGACGGAATTTGTAATACCGATACCCGGATCTGTGACCGTTCCATCCAGGTCAAATAAAATATATTTGTAATCCATCAGATTCACCTCTGTTATTGTGCGTAATTTCTGCCTATGGCATCGGCTGCCATAATTGCCGCATATACATCTTCCGGCGTCACGGCAAATGGCATATTGCCGAGTGTGTCTCCTTCTGCGGCGGCAAGTTCTGCCACTTCCATAATCTGCTCTGCCTTTACTTCTTTGATTCCGAGCTGTGCAAGCGTCGTCGGCAGTCCGACCGCGTTGCAGAAGTCAACTACATCCTCTATCTCCCTGGAGTCCGCATTCTCAAGCACGAGCTGTACGAGTGTGCCGAACGCCACTTTCTCCCCGTGGTACATGGCATGGGTCTCCTCTATTGCAGTCAGACCGTTATGTATGGCATGGGCCCCGGCAAGACCGCCGCTTTCAAACCCAATTCCGGATAAGTATGTGTTCGCTTCAATGACATGTTCCACTGCTTTCGTACATACATTTTCCGTCACTGCCAGCGCGGCACTGACTCCATTCTCCAGAAGCGTCTCATAACAGAGTCTGGCGAGTGCCATCGCTGCCAGCGTACTCCTGCCTCCTACGCAGTTTACCGCAGACGACTGACTGCACGCTCTTGCCTCGAAGTATGTTGCAAGGGCATCTCCCATTCCGGCCACGAGAAGTCTGGTGGGTGCTTTGCTTACCACTTCCGTATCTACAAGTACTGCGTTAGGGCTGGCCGGAAGGAACAGATACTTGTCAAACACACCTTCGTCCGAATAAATGACCGAGAGTGCACTGCAAGGCGCGTCGGTAGACGCAATGGTCGGCACGATGATAACCGCTTTATCCATATAATGCGCGACCGCCTTGGCCGTGTCATGTATCTTTCCGCCCCCGACACCGGCAATCATATCGCACTCTGCCTCCTTCGCCGCCTCCATAACGCGGTTGATTTCGTTCATGCTGCACTCTCTATTAAAGGATTCATACACGGTCTCCACTCCTGTGCCGTCCATTCCAGCCTGTATAGACGGCTCTACTCGTTTCCTTCCGGATACGCTCGTGAGGATGAATAACCTGCTTCCATAGTTGGACGCATATGTGCAGAGGTTTTTCAGCTCCCCTTTTCCCTGAATATATCTGCTTGGACTTCCAATAATCTGTGCCATGTCATGTACCTCCGTTTGTATTGTTATTTTTTTAACACGTCTTAATTATACAATACCTGGACCCTTTGTCAATATCTCCACATATATATCTGCTTTCCGTCTGGAAAAAAGGATGCCCCGGCCTCTCACGGCCTGCAGGGCATCCTCTGTAATCTGAACTTTTATATCCGCTAATTGACGGAACGTTTTACATAGCTTGTATGTAATGTCTCATGTGCCTTATGGCTTCCTGGTTCACCAAGATATTCCTCATAAAGCTTCTTGATGGCCGGATTCTCATGTGACTTGCGGATTGGTTTGGCCGCGTCGTTGTTATACAATACACTTGCTCGGATTCCTCTTACATCCGTGAAGTTACGCACATCGCCGGATACCTGTGGCTGTCCGCCTCCGTTTACACATCCGCCCGGACATCCCATGATTTCAATAAAGTGATAATCCGCTTCACCTGACTTCACCTTGTCGAGAAGTGTCCTGGCGTTGCCAAGTCCGGATGCGACAGCTACTTTCACATCCATGCCTGCCACGTTGTAAGATGCCTCTTTTACACCTTCCGTGCCACGGACATCCGTGAAGTCCAGGTTCGCAAGCTCTTCGCCTGTGAGGACTTCAACCGCCGTACGAAGCGCAGCTTCCATAACACCGCCGGTAGCGCCGAAGATGACGGCTGCACCTGTGGATTCTCCCATCGGGTCGTCGAACTTCTCATCCGGCAGCATCGTAAATTCAATGCCGCTGCGTTTGATCAGCCTTGCCAGCTCCCTTGTCGTGATGGCGATATCCACATCCGGAACTCCGGCAGCATCCTGGTCATCACGCCCGATTTCGAACTTCTTGGCCGTACATGGCATCACGCTGACAGATACGATCTTCTTCGGATCGATGCCTTCTTTTTCAGCAAAGTATGTCTTCAGCATGGCGCCGAACATCTGCTGCGGCGACTTACAGCTTGACAGATGTTCTGTCATATCTGGGAAGTAATGCTCGCAATACTTGATCCATCCCGGTGAACAGGAGGTGATAAGCGGCAGCACTCCGCCGTTCTTGACCCTGTCTAGAAGCTCCGTGGCTTCTTCCATAATCGTAAGGTCGGCTGCCCAGTCCGTATCAAATACCTTGTCAAAACCGACTCTCCTTAACGCTGCTGCCATCTTGCCTTCTACATCCGTCCCCATCGGGTAGCCGAATTCTTCGCCAAGTCCAGCGCGGACAGAAGGAGCGGTCTGCACGACCACGTATTTATCCGGGTCGGCAATCGCATCCAGAATCTGCTGCGTGTAGTCCTTCTCATACAGCGCGCCGGTAGGACAGACTGCGATACACTGTCCGCAAGATACGCAGCTCGTATCTCCAAGTCCCATCTCGAAGGCAGAGCCGATCATCGTGTCAAATCCACGGTTATTTGCGCCGATAACACCGATTCCCTGGGTCTTCTCACATGTTGCAACACAGCGGCGGCAAAGGATACATTTATTATTGTCACGTACCATATGGGCCGCAGTTTCATCCAGTTCATAGTGTGTCGTCTCACCCTCGTAATAGTGGGCATCATCCACGCCATACTCCTTGCACAGCTGCTGCAGCTCACAGTCACCGCTTCGTACGCATGACAGGCACTGCTGGTCATGGTTGGACAGCAGAAGCTGAAGCGTCCTCCTTCTGGATGCAATGAGCTGAGGCGTGTTCGTATATACTTCCATCCCTTCATTGATCGGGTGTACACACGCCGCAACAAGGTTTCTTGCTCCCTTTACCTCTACGATACACATCCGGCAGGCTCCGATTTCGTTGATCTCCTTCAGGAAACACAGCGTCGGAATCTTGATTCCTGCCAGCCGGGCCGCTTCAAGGATAGTAGAACCGGCAGGAGCGGATACGTCGAGTCCATTAATTTTAAGATTAATATTTTCCATATTCTCCATCCTCCATTACTCTTTGTAAATAGCACCGAAACGGCATTTTTCCATACATGCTCCACACTTGACACATTTATCCTGGTTGATGACGTGCGGTTCTTTGACCGCTCCGCTGATTGCATCATTCGGGCATGTTCTTGCACATAACGTACATCCTTTGCACTTGTCGGCGTCAATCTTGTAAGAGAGAAGCGCCTTACAGACACCGGCCGGACACTTCTTGTCTACGATATGCGCCACATATTCATCTCTGAAGTAGCGCATCGTTGACAGTACCGGGTTCGGTGCCGTCTGTCCAAGAGCACAAAGAGAGTTGGATTTCAGATGGGCCGCCAGCTCTTCCAGCTTATCCAGGTCATCCATCGTTCCCTGTCCGTTCGTAATCTTCTCCAGTATCTCAAGCATACGTCTTGTACCTACGCGGCAAGGGGTACATTTGCCACACGACTCATCCACCGTAAATTCCAGGAAGAATTTGGCGATGTCGACCATACAGTTATCTTCATCCATGACAATCAGCCCGCCGGATCCCATCATAGAACCGATGGCGATAAGGTTGTCATAATCAATCGGTACATCAAAGTGCTCTGCCGGGATACATCCGCCGGACGGCCCGCCTGTCTGTGCTGCCTTGAACTTCTTACCGTTCGGGATGCCGCCGCCAATCTCTTCTACGATTTCACGAAGCGTCGTTCCCATCGGAATCTCTACAAGGCCCGTATTATTGACTTTACCGCCCAGGGCGAATACCTTCGTCCCCTTGGACTTCTCTGTTCCCATGGAAGAGAACCATTCCGCTCCGTTGAGGATGATCTGCGGTATGTTGGCCAGCGTCTCGACGTTGTTCAGAATCGTAGGCTTCTGGAACAGGCCCTTAAGTGCCGGGAACGGCGGACGCGGACGCGGTTCGCCTCTGTTTCCTTCGATGGAAGTCATGAGTGCCGTCTCCTCGCCACAGACGAAAGCTCCGGCTCCAAGCCTGATATCAATATCAAAATCAAATCCCGTATCAAAAATATTCTTGCCTAACAGGCCGTATTCTCTTGCCTGGTTAATAGCGATATTCAGACGCTCAACGGCAATCGGATATTCTGCACGCACATAGATATAGCCCTGTGAAGCGCCAATCGCATATCCGGCGATAGCCATCGCCTCCAGTACGACGTGAGGGTCGCCTTCCAGTACGGAACGGTCCATGAACGCTCCCGGGTCACCTTCGTCGGCATTACAGCAGACATATTTCTGGTCAGCCGCATTGGCGGCCGCGAACTTCCACTTCAGACCTGTCGGGAAACCGGCTCCGCCACGCCCGCGAAGGCCGCTGTCCAAGATAATCTGGATGACTTCTTCCGGCTTCATGCTTGTAAGCACGGTGCCCAGTGCCTCATATCCGCGTGTTCCTATGTATTCTTCTATATTCTCAGGATTGATGACACCGCAGTTACGCAGCGCAACCCTGTGCTGCTTCTTATAGAAGTTCGTCTCCTGCAATGGCAGGATCTCTTCGTTCTTTACTGTCTCATCATAGAGAAGCCGGGTAACAACCCTTCCTTTTAACAGATGTTCTGATACGATTTCCGGGATATCTTCTTCTTTGACCATCGCATAGAAAGAACCTTCCGGATAGACAATCATAATCGGGCCGAGGGCGCATAGTCCGAAACATCCGGTCTTCACTACGCCGACTTCTTCTTCCAGCCCGTTCCTTTTGATTTCCGCTTCCAGCCTTTCCCTGATCTTCTGGCTGCCTGAGGAAGTACATCCGGTTCCACCACAAACCAATACGTGTGAACGATACATAATTCGTATACCTCCCTTTTCTATTTTTGTACAGCGCCTAATGTATATTTCGCGACTACCTGGCCTTCTTTCAGATGGAGTCTGAATACTTCCATTGCCTTTTCAGGTGTCATCTTTACATACGTCACTTTTTCTTTGCCTGGTTCCAATACTTCTACAATCGGCTCATACTGGCACAGCCCGATACATCCGGTAGGTGTCACGCTGATCTTTTCAGCCAGGTGCTCCTCCTGGACCGCATTGGAAAGTGCGGTGAGGACAGGTCTTGCCCCGCTGGCAATCCCGCATGTTGCCATGCCGACAACCACTCTCGTCTGTGATGCACTCTCAGACCGTACGCCGACTTTGCTTTCATTCTTCTCTCTTATTGCCTTCAGTTCTTCCAGAGACTTCATATGCATCCTCCATTCCTGCTATTTAAACTGATTTACCATCGTCTGTTTCTTCTTTGTTCGCATCCAGATACTCCTTGATGAATCCGGACACTTCCGCATCCTTAAAGGACACGCCGCCTAATATCTCTTTCATTTCTTTCGTATCCAGCACAAATTCCTTCTCGTCATAAGCATATCTATAATGAAAGTCGACAGGCTCATTGAATACGATGAGCGTATGCATTGTCGTATTAATATCACCTAACGGCATTCTGTCTATATGGGATAATCCAAAAACTGCTTCTACTCTTGTGCCAATTCCTTTTCCGGATGTAATGCCAAACCTTCCGCCCGTGCTCTCAGCAGCCTGCTTGAAAAATGGGATGCCAAGCCCTACCTTCCGGGTAGTCCTTGTCGTATAGAACGGGTCTGTAACACGCTTCACCTGCTCTTCATCCATACCGCATCCATTGTCATCAATTACCACCGTCAGCGTATTTGCCTCCGTGCTGATGAGCACTTCGATTGTTATGTAATCCGCTCCCGCGCGGATGGAATTCTCCGCCACATCCAGAACGTTCAGTGATATTTCCGTCATCATGGCTATTCATACTTAGCCAGAATATCGTCGATATCGTCTACCGTAAGCCTTCCATACACCTCATCATTGATCATCATGACCGGCGCCAGTCCACAGGCACCTACACAGCGGCAGGCATCCAGTGAAAACTTGCCGTCAGGCGTGCATTCGCCGCCGACGATGCCAAGCTTCTCCATGAGTTTGTTGTAGATGTCCCCGGAACCTTTGACATAGCAGGCCGTACCAAGACAGACCGATATGCGGTATCTGCCCTTCGGGCTTAAGTTGAACTGGGAATAGAATGTGGTAACTCCGTATATCTTTTCAAGCGGAATTCCCGTCTCATTAGAAATAATCTTCTGAACCTCGATGGGCAGATAGCCATAGATATCCTGGGCTCTTTGCAGTATAGGCATCAGGGCGCCTTTTTCATCTTTCAATTCATTGATTACTCCTAACAGTTCTTTTTCTTGTTCCTCTGTTCCGGTGAACTGAACTGTTGTTTTCTTAGAAAGCATTTTTTTACCTCCCTTTACTGTCTTATTTAGTCATGTGACTATTACGTTGAATTACCATTTCATTCTAACATACAAAAATACAAAAATCTACACCTTTTTATTGTGTATTTTGTTAAATGAAAACCATTCTTGTTTGTTATTCCTCTAACGTCCTGTTAAAAAATACACAAATTACAGACCTGTTTTTTAGTTGTTTTTCACAATACATGTTGATTTCCCATTTTCTCAATGTTATACTATATTCATATTAAAATAAGAAGTGTACAGGAGGAAGATATGACAATCAGGAAGATAAAATCCTTACTGGAAGCAGATGTTTTGTGCGGGGAAGGGTATCTGGACGAAGACGTCAGCTACGCTTTTTCATCCGATATGATGAGCGATGTCCTGGCGTACGCAGAGGAGCAGTCTCTCCTGCTCACGAGCCTGTGCAATCCGCAGGTAATCAGGACGGCGGAGATGCTCGACATTCTCTGTATCGTATTTGTCCGGGGCAAGTATCCGGACCCGAACATGCTGAGGCTGGCCGAGGAGAGGGGCATCGTTATACTTGCCACATCACGGGGCATGTTTACGACCTGCGGCTTATTATACAGCAACGGACTACTTGGAGGTGCATAACACATGGGCGACAACCTGACTTTCCACTACATAATATCCGGTGACGACTTCACAAGGGCCGGGGAAGCAAGCAGCGATTTAAAGAACAAGCTCAAGATGATAGGAGCAGACAATAACGTCATCCGCAGGACAGCCATCGCCATGTACGAAGGCGAGATTAATATGGTTATCCACGCCGGCGGCGGAGAGATAACCGTCGACATATCCCAGGACAATATCCGTATCGTCCTGGCGGATAAAGGACCCGGAATCGCGGATGTTGAAAAGGCAATGCAGAAAGGATACTCCACAGCGCCGGAAGAAGTGCGCGCCCTCGGTTTCGGCGCGGGCATGGGGCTTCCCAACATGGAAAAGTATACCGACTGCATGCAGATTGACTCTGAACTGGGAGTCGGAACTACGGTAACGATGGACATTCACATGTAACTTGACAAGGAGGGGTTCCGGTTGGATAAATCAGACAAATTCTTTCATTCCGTACATCTGGACGAAGATGCGTGCAAGGGCTGCATCAATTGTATCAAATACTGTCCCACGCAGGCTATACGGGTCCACAACGGCAAGGCCAAGATAACGCCCGAGTTCTGCGTGGACTGCGGACGGTGCATCCGTTACTGCCCGCACCACGCGAAGGTGGCATTGTATGATTCCCTGGAGGAAATCAAGAACTATAAGTACACGGTCGCGCTCCCTGCACCATCCTTATATTCACAGTTCAATAACCTGACCAATGTGGATATCATATTGAATGCATTCATTTCCATGGGCTTTGATGATGTATTTGAAGTGAGTGCCGCAGCGGAACTGGTATCTGACGCCACCCGCAAGTACATCAGCGAGCACCGGGACGACGCGCCGTTCATCAGTACCGCCTGTCCGGCCATCGTCAGAATCATACGGGTCAAGTACCCTACCCTGCTGCCCCGCCTGCTGCCGCTCAAGCCGCCGGTGGAAATCGCGGCGGAGATTGCCCGTGCAAGAGCAATCGAAAAGACCGGCTATCCTCCGGAGGATATCGGAATCTTCTTCATCTCCCCATGTCCGTCCAAGGTGACCTACGCACGTTCCCCTCTCGGCGTGGAGAAGAGCCAGATTGACAAGGTCGTTGCCATCAAGGACGTGTATCCCGTCCTGCTGCAGCACATGACGCACGACGAGAGCAGGCTCTCACCTATCGCGGCTTCCGGCCGCATCGGCATCGGATGGAGCAACGCAGGCGGGGAATCCGCCGGCCTCATAACAGACAATTACCTTGCCTGCGACGGCATCATGAGCGCACTCAGAGTGCTGAGCGATCTGGAGGACGAGAAGTTCTACGGACTGAAGTTTGTGGAGCTCAATGCGTGCAACGGCGGCTGTGTCGGCGGTCCTCTCACCGTGGAGAACCCGTACATTGCCACTGCTAAGACGAAAAAGCTGCACCGGTATCTGCCTGTAGCTCAGACGCATGCCAGCTCATATGACAATATTGAATACCACTGGTCCGCCTATGTAGAATATGAACCGGTATTCCGTCTCGGCAAATCTTTCCGGGAGAGCCTGGAACTGATGGGAACGGTAGAAGACATCACCGAACAGCTACCGGGACTGGACTGCGGCTCCTGCGGAGCGCCTACGTGCAGAGCGCTTGCTGAGGATATCGTCAGAGGCGAGGCGACGCGGAACGACTGTATCTATGCCTTCCATGAATACATCAACAACCTGTCAAAGGAGATCGGCTTCCTCACACAGTCTCTGAACCTGTCCTGTGGCAGCAACGATGATTCGATGAAGATACTGGAAGATTATATCAAGAAGCTTACAACGGAATTAGAGCGAAAGGAGCGGTAATTATGACAGTTCAGACATTGATCGAATCCGGCCTGTTTAAAGTAGAGGTGCCCGGAAGCATTTCCAGGTCCATCAGCAAGGTATTCTGCTGTGACCTGCTGAGCATCGCCATGGGCAAAGCGCCTGAAAATGGTGCCTGGGTTACCGTCATGGGCAACAAGAACACACTGGCGGTGGCGTCGCTGGCGGACATCTCCTGCATCGTCCTGGCAGAAGGCATCCGGTTCCAGGACGAAGAGCTGGAATGTGCAAGGAGGGAACAGATTGCAGTGTTTTCCACCGAGCTTCCGGTATTTGACGCAGGTCTTAAGATACAGGAACTGCTCTCATGAAAGGGCTGTACTACGACCTCCACATCCACTCCTGCCTGTCCCCCTGCGGGGATGACGACATGACCCCTGCCAATATCGTCGGCATGGCGGCCGTAAAAGGGCTGGATGTCATCGCCCTTACGGATCACAATTCCTGCAAAAACTGTCCCGCAGCGCTCATACATGGTAAGAATTATGGTGTAACCGTCATCCCAGGCATGGAGCTGACGACAGCGGAAGAAGTCCACGTCGTCTGCCTCTTTCCGTCACTTCGTGATGCCATGGCATTTGACAGATATATATATGAACATATCCTTCCCATCCAGAATAAGGAGGAAATCTTCGGAAAGCAGCAGATCATGAACGAAGAAGATGAAGTGACAGGCACGGTCGAACGGCTGCTCATAAGTGCCACCGACATCTCCTTTGACAACGTATTCGGGCTCGTTGCCTCCTATCATGGCACCGCCTATCCGGCCCACATAGACAAGACGACGACAAGCCTGCTCTCAAACTTGGGATTCGTGCCACCGGACAGCACCTTCCGATGTGCAGAGATACACGACTTCAGGCATCTGCACCAGATACGGCGCGAGCACCCTTACTTCCTGAACTGCAGGATGATAAGCAGCTCCGACGCCCACTACCTTCCTGATATACACGAGGCAGAATATCAGATATACCCTGCCGGCCGAGAGGCCGCCGACGTAGTGGCCTATCTGCACGCGCCGCCTCAAGATGCCGGGGATACTTAACACGGAACGGCAAAGGGGTAGGCCCCATTCTATTCACAGAACCGGTACCCTACCCCGATTTCTGTCAGTATGAATCCAGGATTGGCGGGATCTTTTTCTATCTTCCTTCTTAAGGTTGCCATGAATACCCGCAGGTTCCCGGCATCTATCTCGCCGGAATAGCCCCATATTTCCCTTATGATGTAGTTGTGCGTGAGCACTTTGCCCTGGTTGGCGATAAGCAGGAGCAGTATCTTGTACTCGATGGGCGTCAGGTGTACTTCCTCTTCTCCCACCGACACTTTACGTTTCTCGTAGTCAACTGTAAGACCGTCTTTTACAAATACGGCATCTGTGCCTCCGGTACGGATACTGCCAAGCTTGCGCATCCCTACCCGGACCCGCGCCATAAGCTCGCCCATATAGAACGGCTTCGTCACGTAGTCGTCCGCCCCCGCGTCCAGCGCTTCTATCTTCTCCCGCTCCTCCTGTCTGGCTGAGACGACGATAATCGGAATCTCCGACACTTCCCTCACGTTCCGGATGACTTCCATGCCGTCCCCGTCCGGGAGCCCCAGATCCAGAAGAATCATATCCGGCCTGTTTGCGTAGAACAGACTCTGTGCCTCCTCCACCGTCCTTGCGACGAAATATCCGTAGCCTTCTTTTTTTAATGTCATGGAGATAAAATTCAATATATATTTATCGTCCTCTACAATCATAATCGTCATAGTTTCACTCATAGTTCATCTGCCTGCTCAGCAGGCAGCCAGAATACAAATCTGGCCCCTCCCCCACTTCTGTTTTCCGCCCATATCTCTCCGCCGTGGGCACTTATGACCTGGCGGCATATGGCAAGGCCAAGTCCGATTCCCCGCTTCTGATCCATACTTTCACCGGACAGTGATACGAACTCGTCAAATATCTTCTCTTCCATGCCCTCTTCGATGCCAGGGCCGTCGTCCTCGATGCTCACATATACCCGTTTTCTGTGAAATGAAGCAGCGAGGATAATCTTCCCGCCCTCCTGCGTATGCTTGACAGCATTGTCCAGTATGTTGACCAGCACCTGCATAATCATCTTGCCATCTATCTCTGCCATGATGACCTGCTGCGGGAGCACGACGCGGAAGTCCCGCTGTCCAAGTCCGATGACATGGCGCTCCGCCTCGTTTATGACATCGTCAATCACTTCTTTGCTCTTCTCCACAAACTGCTGGCCGCTCTCTATCTTCGTCATGTTCAGAATATTGACTACCATCTTCATCAGCCACATGGACTGTTCCATGATGTCCTTCAGAAGCTGCTTCTCCTCTTCCCTGTCCATCTCCTCAGAATCTATGATGAGGCTGCAGTCGCCGAGGATTCCGGTCAGCGGAGTACGAAAGTCATGGGAAATGCTCCTGAGCATGCTGCTCTTCATATGTTCTCGTTCCATCTCCACCTTCGTCCGCTCCTGCTCCGCGTATATAAGCTCCCTGTCCAGGGCAATTCCTATCTGGTTCGCCGCGGTCTTCACGAGCAGATCTTGCTCTACGGTAAATCCCTGGTTGTGGTTGAACACCTTCAATATCCCTATCTGCTTGACGATGCCGATAATTGGAAACATCACATAATCCTTGGACATGTATTCCTTCGCCGCATCTGCCCTCACTTCTTCTCCGAGCAGTTCTACGACGCTCTCATACCCTGTGTGCTCATAGATATATCCGATACCGAGCTCTATGATATTCTCCTTGCCGGTGACGTTGATGAACCGCTCTGACATCTCATAGAGCTGTCTCGCCGCCTCTTCATTCTTCTTGGAGATGAGCATCTGCTTCTGAAACCGTACGGTCAGACTCGATGATATGACTGCCGCGATGAGGAAGAAGCCCATGAGCGCCACATCATTCGGATTCATGATGGCAAAGGTATGGACCGGCACTGTAAAAAAATAGTTGAACATCATGACGCTGACGACAGCACCTGCAATCCCGTACTCATAGCCCTGGGTACATGTACTTATAATCAGCACGCCGACCATGAATACCATAAGCACATTTTCCTTCTCCACACCTACGTTCTTCAGAATGATGCAGACGATGCTGGCAGTCAGCACAATGAGCATCGTCCGGACCGTGTATATGAACTTTTTATTGCTGATTATCTTCTTTATCTTCTCCATGCACTTATCATAGCACCCTACTTGATATTTGCCAATATTTTATCTATGTCTTTCTTAAGGCCCACTACCATCAGATGGTCTTCGGCCTCCAGCTTCCTGTCCGCCTGCGGCAGAATCTGCAGATGTCCGCCTGATTTGATGCCAAGTATGCTTACATGGTATTTCGTGCGGACGGCGAGCTCCTGAATGCTTCTGCCAATCCATGCCGCCACGGGAGGTATCTCGAAGATGGAATATCCTTCCGCCAGCTCCACGTAGTCGAATACGTGGTTGGCACTGTGTTTGACCGCAAGCCGCTCTGCAATGTCCCTGTCCGGATAGATGACTTCGTCCGCACCGTTCCTCAAAAGGAACTTGGCATGGATATCCCTGTTGGCCTTACTTACGACATACCGGGCGCCAAGTTCCTTTACAAGGCTCGTAATCTCCAGGCTGCTCTGGAAGTTGGAACCGATACACACGAAGCAGATATCAAAGTTGCCAACCCCGAGACTTTTCAGCACTTCTTCATTCGTGCAGTCTCCTATCTTGGCCGCTGTCGCAACCGGAAGCAGATCTTCTATATTCTTCTCTTCCTTATCTACGATCATCACTTCGTTGCCAAGCTTTATCATGTTTTTACAGAGATGATGCCCGAATCTTCCCAATCCTATGATCAATACTGATTTCATTTTCCATTCCCCTTTATTATCCTATAATAATACGTTCCACCGGTTCTTTTACCGGAGCTTCCGTCTTATGGCCCCTGAGAGAGAGGGCAAACGTCAGGCTTCCGACTCGTCCGCAGTACATCAGGAATATCAGGATGAGTTTTGAAGCATCTGCAAGACCTCTTGTAATGCCGGTGGACATGCCCACCGTGCCTATGGCGGATACCACCTCAAATGCGGCATCTATTGCCGGCTCCGCCTGTATCGTTATGATAGCCAGCACTGCAGTCAGCACGAGCAGCAGATTCGTACATAATACGGTGCTTGCCTTGCGGACGGCCCCGTCATCCAGCCTTCTCCCGAATACGTTGCAGTACATCTGGTTCCTCAGATTCGCCTTCATATATACGAGCAGCACGACAAAAGTAGTCGTCTTGATGCCGCCTGCCGTCGATCCCGGGCTTCCGCCGATGAACATAAGTATCACCGTCAGCAGCTTGCTGCTGTCCGTCAGCGCACCCGTATCTACCGTGTTGAAGCCTGCGGTCCTGGCCGTTACCGAGCCGAACAGGGAGCACAATATCTGTCCTGAAGTGTCCATCCCCCGAAGCGTATTGTCCCTTTCAAACAGGTATAGGAGAACAGCCCCGCCGAATATGAGGATGGCCGTCACAGACAGGACAATCTTCGTGTGCAGGCAGTATCTGCTTATATGCCACTTATGTATAGAAATGTCATTCCATACAAAGAATCCGATTCCTCCGATAATGATGAGTAGCATGATTACCAGATTGACCGTCCAGTCATCATAATAACCGGTAAAGGAAGAATAAGCCTCCTCCTGTCCCATCAGATCGAATCCCGCATTACAGAATGCGGAGATAGAATGGAAGATGCCGTAGTAGATGCCTTTGACCCATCCGAAGTCCTTCTGGAAACGAAGTGCCAGGATGACGGCCCCTGTCCCCTCAAACACGAGCGTCCCAATCATGATCTTCTTAGCCAGCCGCACGACACCGCCGATCTGCAGGATGTTGACACTCTCCTGCAACGTCCCCCGTGTCCACAGCCCGATCTTCCTTCGCAGTATGATGGCAAAGAATACGCCTATGGTCATAAATCCAAGCCCGCCGATCTGAATGATGGCCAAGATTACCACCTGCCCGAACAGAGACCATTTCTCCCACGTATCCGCAATGACGAGCCCGGTCACACAGACCGCAGAGGTGGAGGTAAACATGGCATCAACCATCGGCGTCGCCTGCGCGTCTCTGCTCGCCGCCGGCGTCATAAGAAGCATCGTCCCGCAGAGGATAATAATCAGATACCCAAGCACGATCATCTGGGTATGGGTGAGTTTTTTCATCATCACGCTCATGCTATCGAGACCTCTTTTCCCGCCAGCAGTGCACTAAGCTGTTCCCAGATCTTTCCGTCCTTACGAAGGATACGTATGTGGAATCTGTAGTACACGCTCTCATTAATCGCTTCATTACATACGCTGAACAGATATTCTGTCCCGTACATCTTTTTCATCAGATTGCAGATGGACAGGTTATCTGCATCTGACTCTGACAGTGCGATAATATACCGTACCTGTTCCCAGTTCTCCCTGATGCAGACGTCCTCTATATATACGGCCTCCACTCCTCTGCCGGTCAGCCACTTTTCCACCTGTCCCCTGTGGCTTCCTCCGCCAAAGACGACAGCCTGGGGCAGCGGTTCCCTTGTATCTTCTTCTTCCTGGAGCTTCCGCTCTTCTGCGGTCCAGCAGTCCACACGGAACATCAGGTACATTCCGTATGCCATGCCTCCCAATACGATCAATCCTAATAAAATATCAGCCAACATATCATCACCTTCTTTTCTTACCCTTAGCATATACGAATTTTCGTTAAGACGGTGATAATATTCATAGAGCCCGCATTAAGATTGTATTTAGATGAAGGAAGGCAGCCATACGTTTCAAATGATAAAGCTGTCCATATCTTTTTCCAGCTGGTATAATGAGACAGATTGAAATATAAGAAAAGCGAGGGATTGTACTATGGAAATAAAGAAAATAGAAGAGCCGTTCTCTGTCTGCAAGGTGAAGGATTATTCAAAAGTCGATCTTCAGGATACATTTTCCTTTGTCGCCAAGACAGACGAAGAGCTGTCGCTCGTCTGCCTGACCCAGTCGGTGCCTGATAACACCACAGAAAGGGAGGACGGTTGGAAAGCCATGAGAATACAAGGAGAACTGGACTTTTCACTCATCGGCATCCTTTCGGAAATATCTACCGTTCTGGCAGAAAACAAGATAGGCATCTTCGCCATATCTACCTACAACACCGATTATATTCTTGTGAAAGAAGAGAATTATAGCAATGCGCTGAAGGCGCTGGCACGTGCCGGTTATGAGATCGTGTAGCGGCTGGGGTCAGGCCCCTTTTAAAAGGGGCCTGACCCCAGCCGCCTGCGTATTTCTTTTACTTTCGCAGGATTCTTCCCGCCGGAATTAATCCCTATCACGATATCATCGCTCTGAACGACAGCCGGGAAGTAGAAGTCACATAATGTCCTGTCATCCGCCGTATTGAACAGGATCTTCCTCCCGCATCTCTGCCCGAAGGCATTACATTCCTCTCCGATATTCCTGTTCACTTCTTCATCGTCTGTCGCCGCCAGTACGATGTGGGCGTTATAGATGTCACCTTCCCTGTATGCCCTGTGCAGGCAGGTGATTCTGCTTTCTGCTTCAAGCTCTGCGAGGGAATCGTGAAGCCGGGGTGCAATGACCGTGATATGATCTGTAAACAGGAGAAGCGTCTTTACGCGCCTCGCTGCAATATTCCCGCCGCCCACCACGACGATTTCCTTTTCTGATATATCTACAAACATGGGAAAATAAGCCTTATCCATCCTGCTGCCCCCGTTCCTCGAGCATGTACAGAAGCGCGTTGCAGATACATGCCGCTATATTGCTGCCGCCTTTTCTCCCTTTTGCCACGATGGACGGCGTCTCCTTTAGCTCCAATATGAGTTCCTTTGCCCGCACGACATTGACGAATCCCACCGATACCGCGATGACGGCCTCCGGCTTCAGCACTCCCTCCCTGACCAGCTCATAGATTCTTACAAGCGCTGTCGGCGCATTGCCCACCGCAAATATTACTTTCTTATCAAGGGCGGCGGCTTTGTCCATGCTTGCTGCGGCCCGGGTCGTGCCGTTTCTTTCCGCGGCAAGCGCCACATCCTCATCCGCCATATAGCAGAGCACTTCTCCCCCGTATTTTGCCAGCCTCTTTTTATTGATTCCGGCTCTTCCCATCTCGGTGTCCGTGACGATGTCAGCCCCCTGTCTGAGCGCCGCCAGCGCACGTTCAACCACCCTGTCCGAGAATACAAGGCTGTGTGCATAGTCAAAATCCGCGCTTGTGTGGATGCACCTCTTCACTATCGGTTCCGTCCCCGGGACAAGCGGGGTACTGCCCAGTTCTTCTGTTATGATTTCAAAGCTTCTCGCCTCGATTTCCGTCGGCAGAACTTGTTCCAGTCCAATATGCTCCATCATCTCTCTCCTCCTTTTATCGTCATCCCAATGCCGCAGACGACCCGGTCTACCCGTTCCGCTATCTGGGCCAGTTCTGTACATATGCGGCCGGCCTGCTCTCTGTATGCCCGCTCGAACGCATCCACCGGAACGAGCCCGCAGCCGATCTCATCTGCTGTTATGACTACATCGGGATTTTGGGCGGCAAGTTCGCCGGCCAAATCGGACGTACACGCCCCCGCCTCCATCATCCGCCGCACGAGCCGTTCAAAATGGCGGATGGCGGTGCATGCATATATCTCATCAAAGCCGCAGCTTCCGCCGTCAATCCAGCTTTTCACGCCGTATGTCCGCTCCGCAAATGCCGTTTTTCCCTGGCAGGCTCCTCCGGTAACCAGTATCATATGTACACCTGTCCCTTTCCCGTATGTGCTTCCCTTTATCTCGGCTGGGATGCCACATACGACTTCTGTCACGCTGGCAGCCATACGTGCAAGCCGCACATTGATTCTTGCCAGCGTCTCCCTGTATCTTAGCATCTCACAGGACGGCTCTCCCTCGCGAAAGACGTCATTTGTCACGACTACAAGGTTACGGCACATCGTATGCAGCAGCTCGATTCCACGTACCACCTCTTCTGCCGTGCGGACTCCCGCCCCATCCGGGCTGTACATCTCATTTGCCGTCAGGTTGGACATGCATTCCAGCAGAATGCAGGGCCGTGCACCTCTGATAGACGCTTCATATGCCGGGCGTCCCTCTTTTGCCAGTGCATGGATTCCCGTATAGCATTCGATTGTCTCAAATCCTTTCTCCCCCCGCATCAGGCGGTGGTGCCGGATCTTCTGTTCCGTCTCTTCTCCGTATGGCATCATCGTCGCGATATAAAGCAACGGTCCGGGTGTCTGCCCGACCTTCTCTCTATGGAGACGGCAGATGAGATCTTCTGCAAATGCGGATTTTCCGCTCCCGCTTCCTCCGGTCACAAGATGCAGCATCGCTTCATTCCTCCCCTGCTGTCGTATATGATCCGTTCTCTTCTGAGATATACGCATGTCTGTATTCCAGCGCTCCTGTCGCCGGAATCTGAGTAATCCCCTTTATATCCGGACGAATCAGGTTGCAGCTCTTCATCGTGTAGAGCGGTATGATATAGAACTGCTCTCCCACGGCCAGTTGTTCCGCCTCATGCATGAGCTGCGCTCTCTTAACCGGATCCGTCTCTGTATCAGACTGTTCCACCAGACCATCGTATTCCACGTCCCGGATACCGCTGCAATTATAGGTGCTGTTGGACAGGAGCATGGACAGGTACGTATAAGGGTCTGCAAAGTCAGCTGTCCAGTTCATCCGGCACAGGTCAAAGCGGCCTGCCCTCCGTTCCGTATAGTTTACCTGCAGTTCCTGCGCGTTCAGCTTGATGTCTATGTTCAGATTTTTCTTCAGCTGTTCCTGAATGACCTGGGCCGTATCGGAGTCCATTTCAAGCGTCGGGTAATTATATGTGAGCTCCGGGAATCCTTTTCCGTCCGGGTACCCTGCTTCTGCGAGCAGCCGTCTCGCCTCCTCCACATTTTCTTCAAATGGCTTTTGGGCCCCGTTCACGAAGTATTCGCCTGTCTGCCTGTCCTTCATATACCTTGCGATAAAGTTTACCGTAGGTTCTGTGTCATCCCCGACAATCTTGCAGAGCGCTTTCCTGTCGATAGCCAGATTGAGCGCTTTACGCACCCGCACGTCGTCAAGCGGCTTCACGTTCAGATTCGGGTATATGTATCGCGTCGCTATCGTATCGGTAATATACAGATCGTCTTTTCCTTCATACAGCTCCATCACCGACGACTGCAGCCCCGTCGCCACATCCACCTCACCGGTCTCGTAGGCATTCGCCATCGACTGCTGGTCGGCAAAAAAGCGGTATGTAATCTTGTCCAGCTTTATCTCGTCAGCATTCCAGTATCTTGTGTTCTTCTTCAGGACAAAATACTGTTCCGGCACATATTCATCCAGATAATAAGGACCGTTGGCAACGCTCGTCTCCGGGCTCTTGTCCCATCCGTCCGACGCATCGTGAGCATACGCCGAGCAGGAAGGCGTGTACACCGGCAGCCTGAGCAGATCCAGAAAATATACGCACGGCTTTTCAAGTGTAAATATAAGCGTATCGTCATCCGGCGTATCGACTCCCAGACTCTCGATATCTGCCTCTCCATTATATACAGCTTCGGCATTCTTGATTGGAAACAGATAGTTGGCATATCCGCTTCCGCTCTCCGGCTTCAACGCCCTGGCTATCGTATTGGAAAAGTCTTGGGATCTCACCGGCGTGCCGTCCGACCAGACCGCGCCTCCTCGCAGATGGAAGGTCCATATGGTTGAATCTTCATTCACCTCATAAGACTCTGCCGCCCTGTATTCGATTTCGCCATTTTCATCAAAGGTCAGAAGCTCATCCAGTGCCGAGACTGAATATGCCAGATACGTAAGCGCTATCATCCCTGCCGGATCCAGCCCCCCTGTCTCACTGTTGATTGCTACGATTATCTCCTTTGTGCTGTCTGATTCCTCTTTCTCCTGCTTCGTGCATCCTCCAAACACCAATATCCCGATAAGGGATATTGCCGCAAGGACGCTCACTGTTCTCTTCATTGCTTTTCTCCTTATATCTGTGATGTCATCCTGTAATCTCTGCTCCTCTTTCCCGTATATTCTTCCGAGTAAAGGAAGCAGGCCACCTCCCGCCCGTCGAACCGGCAGCTCTTCGGCCTGTCCGTGTAGCAGCACTCCAGCGCATAGCCACATCTATGCGCGAACGGACATCCCTCTGCATCAAAGGCTTCCGCCTTCTGCTCCTCCCTGTGCGGCATTCCCTTCTTCCTTCTGGCCTTAACCGGATCCGGGACGAGGACAGAGGAGAGCAGCGCTTTCGTATACGGATGCCACGGATCATTATATACATCTTTTGTTTGTCCCATCTCCACGATGCTGCCTGCATACATGACTCCTATCCTGCCGCTGATCCGCTTAACGACATTCAAGTCATGGGAGATGAACAGGCATGTAATTCCGCGTCTGTCCTGAAGCTCTTCCAGCAATTCCAATATCTGTTCCTGTATGGGCATATCCAGCGCCGATACCGGCTCATCGCACACAAGCAGCCCAGGTTCCAGCATAAGCGCGCGTGCGATGCCAATCCTCTGCCGTTCCCCACCGGAGAATGCACGCGGGTATCTCTGCGCCTCCTCCGGCTCCAGCCCCACGAGGGCCAGCATACGGTCTACCTTTTCTCTTCGTTCCTGCTCGGTCATGTTCGTATTTAAGAGGAGCGGTTCCTCCAGCATATCCCGTACCGTCATCCGAGGATTCAGAGAAGCGTACGGATTCTGAAAAACCATCTGTACGCGGCGGTTCTGTTCCCCCGGCCGTACGGACTGTGCCTTGCCCTCATACAGGACCGTGCCGCAGGTAGGCGCTAAGATACCCGTAACCATACGGGCCAGCGTAGATTTCCCGCAGCCGCTTTCCCCTACAAGCCCGAAGGTCTCGCCTCTCTGTATGTGAAAGGTGACATCCCGCACCGCCTCTGTCATGTCCCGCCTGCCGGGTGCGGCAAAGCATCTGCTCACGTGGGTCACTTCCAGGAGCTTCTTCTGATTCACCCGGCAGGCGGACAGCTTCTGAAGCTCCTTTGCATGGGCAAGCAGCGTCTTCGTGTATGCATGCTGCGGATTATAAAAGATATCTTCCACCGGGCCTTCTTCCGCCAGCGTACCGTCATGCATGACGAGGGCTCTGTCGCAGAGGGAAGCGATGACTCCGAGATCATGGCTCACGAAGAGTACGGCGGTGCCCGTCTCCTGTACGATTCGCCGGAACAGCTCCAGCATCTGCTTCTGCACCGTCGCATCGAGGGCAGTCGTCGGCTCATCGGCGATAAGCAGCTCCGGTTCACAGGACAGGGCTATGGCTATTTCCACACGCTGGCACATGCCTCCGGACAGTTCGAACGGATACTTGTCCATCTGTGATTCGCCGTCATGGATCCCTGCCATATCCAACAGCTCCGCCGCCCGTCTTCTGGCAGCAGTACGGCTGCAATGGCTGTGCGCACGTATTGTTTCCACTATCTGGCGGCCAATCTTGACGGTCGGGTTCAGGCTCGTCTGCGGGTTCTGGAACACCATGGCGATTTTGTCGCCCCGGATGCAATCCATCTTCCGTTCATATTCTTTCCTGCTCTCTCCCGGCAGCGGCGGAGTGATGTCTGCGTCCCCAAGCAATATTTCCCCGCAGACCGTCTCTGCGCAGTCCGGCAGCAGTCCGAGAACCGCCTGCATGGCCGTACTCTTACCAGAGCCGGACTCTCCCATGATGCCCACGATCTCGCCGGGTGCGGCATCGAAGGACAGATGCCGTACCGCTTCCTGTCCTTTCTCTTTGTCATGAAACTGTACGTTCAGATCGCGTATACGCAGCAGACTCATCTTACCACCTTCCTTCCTCTGCGCTAATGATGGACTTCTCAAGGCCCGCGCCTGTCAGATTGACCGAGAGAATCAGTATGCACAATACGAGGATGGGATATAGCATCTGTGACGGCGCCACCTGAATCTGACTCCTCGCTTCTTGTATGAGCGTCCCAAGGCTTGCCGCCGGCGCCATGATGCCGACTCCTACAAAGCTCAGAAATGCTTCTGTGAACATTGCTTTCGGTATGAGGAGGGTAACATTCACGATAATCGGACCTGCCGCATTGGGCAGGAGATGGATGAAGAGGAGCCTTCCTCTGCCTGCGCCGATGAGGCGGGCAGCCGTACAGAAATCTTCTGATTTCAGTCGCATGACTTCCCCTCTTACGACGCGTGCCAGTCCTACCCACCCGCCGATACAGATGCCGAGCAGCATGCTGCCTATGCTTGCGCCCATGACGAGCATAATCAGGATGACATAGAGAAGGGAGGGTATCGCGTCGATTACATCTGCCGCGCGCATGAGCAGCATGTCGGCCTTCCCTCCCGCATAGCCGGCGGCGCCTCCATACAGGATGCCGGCCACGCCGCAGATCAGGGCGCTGCCTATGCCGACCGAGATGCTGATTCTTGTCCCGGCAAACACCCGCACGAAGATATCCCTGCCAAACTTATCCGTGCCGAAAAGGTGCGAGAAGGAGGACGGGGCGTTTCTTAGTTCTGCATTCTGAGCCGTAGCCGAATAAGGGGACAATGCGGGGATTAAGATCGCGAGCAGTGCCATCACGGCCAGCAAGAGCATACCGGAGGCTAACATGGGATTCTTTCTGAAATATGTTATCATCTGCATGTCCTCCTTATCCTTGGATCCAGCCATGCGCCAAGCACGTCCGTAATGATATTGATTCCGATGACGACGGCGCCCATAAATGTCGTAAGCCCTAATATGAGCGTGTAGTCACGGTTCGCAATCGATGTGACAAACTCACGTCCAAGCCCTGGAATGGTAAATATGCTTTCTACCACGAAACTGCCTGTCAGCAGAAAGGCGGCTGCGGGACCGATATAGTTCAGAACCGGCAGCCAGGCGTTCTTCAATACATGTGTCAGAAGGATCCGCTGCCGTCCAAGCCCCTTTGCCCGGGCCAGCGCCACATAGTCCCGCCCCATTTCATCACGCAATGTATTCTGAATCATCCTGGTGATTATAGAAGCCGGGTACAGTGCCAGGGACACTACCGGAAGCACATAATTCGCCGCCCCTGATATCCCCGTTATGGGAAGAAGTTTCAATTTTACGCCAAACAGCAGCGCGAGCAGAAGTGCGATGGCGAAATTAGGGATGCCTGTGCCAAGCATGGTGCCCAGAAATATCCCGCCCCTGACCACTCTCTTTTCCGTCGTCGCCTGCCATATGCCTGCTGCCGTCCCGAGCACTGCGGCAAGGAGTATGGCAAGTATACCAAGGACGGCGGTCACCGGCCATGCACGGCCAATCACCGCGGCTACAGATACCCCCGGCTTTTTATAAGACATCCCGAAGTCGCCGTGTAGGAGGTTGCCGAGATAGACCATATACTGCTCGGCCGGCGGCTTATCAAGGCCGTATTCTTCTTCCAGCGCAGAAAGTACCTGCTCCGACACCGTTCCGCTCTGGAACGGACTGCCCGGCATTATCCTTGTCAGGAAAAAGGATACGGTGACGAGCACGAATAGGCCAAGGAATCCGACCAGTACCCTCTTTAATACGTATCTTCCCATTCGGTTTCCTCCTTTCGTACGTTGTGCCTGTGCTTATCTTTCCTTCGTCCCCAGGTTCTCCAGGATGCACGCTGTCATGCTCTCGATGGACGCCTCTTGGGCCACGGTGATATGCATCCTGTACTTTTCGGCTTCTGCCGCCGTCTGTTCTCCGATACAGACCGCATGTATCTTATGGAAGTCCAGTCGGTCCATCGTATGTACAAAGCCTTTGACCGTAGACACGCTCGTAAATGTAACCGCGTCAATCTGGTCTTGTTCAAACAGATCAACTATCTTCTCCTTCATCTGCTCATGTGCTTCATATACGGTCTCATACAATGGGATGTCGTCCACATCAAGCCCTGCGTTTAAAAGAGGCGGGAGAAGCTCTTCCGAGCCGGACAGCGCACGGACGACCGTCACCTTGCTCCCCGGCATCGCATGTGCGGCGACGGCTTCTGCGAGTCGCGCCGCGCAATATACATCCGGCACGATATCCGCCAATATGCCGTATTCCTTAAGTGCCCTCTCGGTAGCAGAGCCGATGGCGCCGACCTTCACCTGTGCAGGACCGCCGAGTACCTGCCTCATGTCCATCTTAAGATCTGTCATCTGCTCAAAAAAGATACGGACGCCTGCCGGGCTTGTGAACAGAAGCCACTCCTGCGCGGCCCGGGTTCCAAACTGCTTCATCCCACGCTGCAGTGCGGTATTCGGGGATATCACCTTTGCAGCTATAGAAGGGAGCTCTATGACCTGTGCGCCGAGTGCCCTGAGCTTGCCTGCAAGAGCAGAACTGCTCTGCCGGGGACGGGTAACCAGTATCTGCTTTCCTCCAAGCGGGCGGTCTTCGGCCCAGTGGAAACGGTCCGACAGCATGCATACATCCCCTACGACGATTACCGCAGGCGGTTTGACACCGGCTCTGCGGGCCTCGTCTGCCAGACGGCCCGCGACAGAGACGATGCGGCACTGCCCGGCGAGCGTTCCGTTTTCTATCACCGCGGCCGGCGTATCCCTATCCAGCCCCGCATCCATCAGACCGTTCAAGATTGCCTCCATGGCTGTGATGCCCATGAGAAAGACGAGCGTACCCTTCCCTTTCACGAGGGAGGCATAGTCTATCGTCTCTGAACCGCCCTGTCTCGGATGTCCGGTGACGATATGGAGGGAAGACGCATAGTCCCGGTGGGTGACCGGAATTCCGGCATAGGCGGGAACTGCAGCCGCCGATGTGATTCCCGGTACGATTTCAAACGGAATCTGATGCTCTGTGAGAAGCTCCAGCTCTTCTCCCCCACGCCCGAATACAAAGGGGTCCCCTCCTTTGAGACGAAGCACCTTTCTGCCCTTTTTGGCCTCCCTGAGCAGGATCTCATTGATCTCATGCTGCGGCACGGGATGACGGCCCGCACGTTTGCCCACATTGACCACTTCTTTTTCCGGCGGTATGAGACTCAGTATCTCCGCACTGATCAATGCATCATAGACGATGGTATCCGCCGTCTCTATCAATTCTCTCGTCTTGACGGTAAGCAGCCCTGCATCTCCCGGCCCTGCCCCCGCAAGCCATACCTTTCCTGTCCCGTCCATCCTGTCACCTCCGTCTCATCTCTTCTGCCAGCGCCAGGCCGATCTGTCTCGCCTTCCCGGCATCCCCTGACTTCGTCTGCGTCCAGTACATATCATCTCCTGCGTAATACAGGCCGGTGAGCCGAATCTCTGTTCCTGCCATCTGTGCATGTGCCGCTATCGGGGACGTACATCCGCCCCCGAGCGCAGCTGTAAATGCACGTTCAGCCTCCGCCTCGGCTCGGCTCTTTTTACAGTCATAAGCGGCCAGCCAGGAATAATCTTCGCCCTTCCTGCCCTGGACAGCCAGTATCCCCTGCCCTGCGGCAGGAACCACTTCTTCCACGCTGAACACTCTTCCAATCACCGCTTCCATATGAAGCCGCCTGAGTCCTGCCGCCGCAAGCACCGTCCCGTCAAACGCTTCCTCTTCGAGCCGGCGCAGCCTTGTCTGTACATTGCCGCGGATTCCCCGGAACTCGCAGGACGGATACAGCTTCTTCATCTGAAGCGTCCGGCGTCTGCTGGATGTGCCGATGACGCCTCCTTCACGTACAGACGTATGCCCCGGCTTATAGACGAGCACATCCCTTGGGTCATCCCTTTCGCTATAAGCGACAATGGGTAGGTCCTCCGGCACTTCCATGGGCATATCCTTCAGGCTGTGGACGGAGATATCGATGCTTCCTTCCAGCAGTGCTTTCTCCAGTTCCTTGACGAACAGTCCTTTGCCCCCAATCAGCTCCAGACTCTGATCTAGTATTCTGTCGCCCTTCGTCTTCATCGTCACGATCTCTGCCTTGACTCCCGGGCAGCTGCTTTCCACCGCCTCCTTCACAATCTCCGCCTGTCTCACGGCCAGCCGGCTCTCCCGGCTCCCTATCTTAATTATAGACTGCATGATGCCTCATTTCCTTTCTCAAGAATGTCATAGACGGCGTCCATATCGAGGCTTTTCCTCATAATCTCCGCCAGCTTGTCATACTGCTCTTCCTTGTAGGCCGCGTAATCTTGCGCCTTCACCGCATCCGGGCCAATCCCTTTTGCTCCTAGCAGCGAAGCGATGAAGCCCGTGGATATCTCCTGCCGGTCAAAGATGCCATGTACATAACAGCCATATGCATTCCCACATACGGCACCATCCGACTTCTCCACGCCTGTCTTCTCATCCGTAAGCTTCAGGAGGGGCTGTACCTCTCCGATTGCAGAAGTGGTTCCCATATGAATCTCATAGCCTTCCGCCAAAAGCCCGCTCAAGCGTCCCAGGATACCGCCTGTATCGCAGAAGCACCCTTGTACCCTCGTCCTCGTCTTGCCCGGTTCAAATACCGTACGTACCGGCAGAAGCCCCATTCCCTTCACCGTACCTTTCCGTTCTATACCTGCCGGATCGCAGATTTCCTGTCCGAGCATCTGATAGCCGCCGCAGATGCCAAATACGGCCTTACCAGCCATTCCATGGCGGATGACCTTCGCCTCCAGCCCGCTCTGCCTCATCCAGAGCAGATCTTCTATCGTGTTCTTGCTTCCAGGCAGAAGGACCGCGTCCGGAGTACCGAACTCCCCCGGGGATGTGACGTAGCGCACGGACACTTCCTCCATACATTCCAGCGCCATAAAATCAGTAAAATTAGAGATACGCGGCAACCGGATGACGGCTATATCGATAAGTCCGCCTGCCTCCCTCTTCTGAAAACGTTCCGTCAGGCTGTCCTCCTCATCGATGTCCAGATGGAAATACGGCACCACGCCCCGCACGGGGACACCGGTCCTCTCCTCCAGCATCCGAAGGCCCGGAAGGAGGATCTCCCGGTCTCCCCGGAACTTATTGATAATCATCCCTTTTATCCTCTGCTTTTCCTTTGCTTCCAGAAGCTCCATCGTACCGACAAGCTGTGCGAACACGCCTCCCCTGTCGATATCTCCCACGAGAAGCACAGGTGCGTCCACAAGCTTGGCCAGCCCCATGTTCACGATATCACCGCTTCTCAGGTTGATCTCCGCAGGACTCCCGGCGCCCTCTATGACGATGACATCATATGCGTCTGCCAGCCGGTTATATGCATCTAATATATGTGGTATGAGCTCCTTCTTCCGGCGGTAATATTCTGCCGCCGACATCACCCCTGCCACCTCCCCGTTAACGATAACCTGAGAGCCCCTATCGCTGGTCGGCTTCAGCAGGACGGGATTCATAAGGACAGACGGTTCCACGCCGGCGGCCTCCGCCTGCATCACCTGCGCCCTGCCCATCTCAAGCCCGTCTCTTGTGATATAGGAATTGAGTGCCATGTTCTGCGATTTAAATGGCGCCGTCTTCAGCCCGTCCTGGGCGAATATCCGGCACAGGCCTCCTGTCAGTATGCTCTTCCCCGCATTGGACATCGTGCCTTGTATCATAATGCATCTCGCCATGCTTTATCTCCTCCCTGTCCGGCATCGTGATGCCTGCCCGCAGATTTCCTGCAGCGCCTGAAGCAGTAGATTATTTTCATCATGGGTCTTTACCGCAGTTCGGTAATATCCTTTCTTCAGTCCCTCATAATTGGAACAGTCCCGGATCAATATGCCCCTCTCCTTCAGAAGCGAGGACAGATCGTAATCGCTGTACATCAGTATATAGTTCACGGCAGACGGGTAATACGTGATCTCGATACGATCCAGCTCAAGCTCCATGCGTCTGCGCTCCCGTGCCACATAATCTCTCGTCATTCCGGCTCTCCCGGTGGTCGAGAGGGCGGCAAGCCCCGCGGCCTGCGCCGCCACGGACACGTTCCACGGCTGCGTGACACCTTCCATCCTTTCAAGAAGGGCTCTGTCGGAACTGATGCCGTACCCGAGCCGCAGGCCGGGTAACGCATGCATCTTCGTAAACGCCCGGAGCAGCAGGACCCACGGCTTATCGAGTATGGCCTCTACTGACAATATATCTTCCGGATGTTCCAGAAATTCATAAAAGCATTCATCTATCACGACCCGTATGCCGCGTTCGCCACATCTGTCCACGATGCGGCGAAGCAGCGGCATGTCGATTACCTGTCCGGAAGGGTTGTCCGGTGTGCAGAGGAAGATCATATCTATGTCGTCGGTCAATTCTTCCAAATATCCCTCTGTCAGCTGAAAGCGGTCTTCCTCTTTCAGATAATGGTATACGATTTCGCAGCCGGCTGCTTTCAGCGCCTGGGCATACTCCGCGAAGGACGGCGCAGTAAGAAGCGCCTTGCGCGGCCGCTCGGCAAAGGCGACGGAAAATATAAGTTCTGCCGCACCGTTCCCGAATATGAGCATATCTTCGGGAATGCCATGTATTCCGGTCAGAGCGCTCCTGAGTTTCCTGCATCTGCTGTCCGGATATTCCCCGATATGTGCAGAGGCCCTCTGCACTGCTTCCAGCACCTTATCATCCGGGCCGAAAGGGTTGATATTGACGGAAAAGTCAATCATGCCCTCATATGTATAGATATCACCGCCATGTAAATATTCCATCCTGTCCTCCTCCTGCCATCTGCCACGTCACAGCATCCATATGGCTATCGCTTTCCATGCACTGAACAGCAGAAGCGCAAGCAAGGCCGTACCATACATAAGCTTACCGGCCCTTACGATGTCCTCCGCTTCCACCGGCCTTATGTCATCACCGATGTATTCCTTCGCATACCGTCTGCCAAAGTACCACGCGTCCCCCGCAAGACGTATCTGCAGCGCCCCTGCACACACCGCTTCTGTCTGCGCCGCGTTCGGGCTCGCATGCTTTCTTCTGTCCCGGCGGTATATCTTCCATGCTCCGCGTCCGTCCATACCAAGCAGGAACGCCGCCGCTGTCATCAAAAGTGCCGACAGACGTGCCGGGATATAGTTCAGCACATCATCCATCTTGGCGGCACATCTGCCCAGGCAGAGATATCTCTCATCCTTATATCCGATCATGGAATCCATCGTGTTGACCGCTTTATAGAAAAAGCCAAGGGGAGCGCCTCCGAGCATCATGTAGAACAGCGGGGCTGTCACCCCGTCTGACGTGTTCTCCGCCACGGTCTCGACCGCGGCTTTTATGACTCCGGCTTCATCAAGTGCTGCCGTATCCCTTCCCACTATCATCGAGACAGCCTTCCTTGCCCCGGGCAGGCTTTCTTCCGTCAGCTCCCTGTATACCTTCCTGCTCTCCCGGCCAAGCGACCTGGCGGCAAGAAGCTGGTAGCACCAGAAGCTCTCCACCATATAACAGACCGCGGGATGAACGCTTTGCGCCCCGTACAGCAGCACCCACGGAATTGCTGCCGATACCGCGCACACAGCCACCCACATCAGTACGCCGGCAGTCAGGAGCCAGCGGTCCCTGTCACGGCATACCTTTCTGGCCAGCTGTTCCAGACGGGTAATGAGCCGGCCGATGAGCCTGACCGGATGGTACAGCCATACCGGGTCCCCGAATATCAAGTCAAGTATAAATCCTGTCATACAGGCCATCCATGCAATCATAACACTTCTATCTCCGTGAATCCTTTCTTGCCTTTTTTCCATTCCTCTGCATCCAAAGTAACGACATAGCCGCTGCCATTGCCGGGCTGCCAGTCATAAAATTCACTCTGTCCGGGGGCATAACAAGACAGGACGGACATGACCGTGCCGCCGTGGGCGACGATGGCGGCACAGCCGCACTTATCTCTGATAAAAGCATCTGCCGCCATATCAAATCCGCGGACGCAGCGGGACTGGAATGCCGCACGCCCCTCACCGCCGGGAAAGGGAAGCGTTCCCCGGGAACCAAGCCAGTTACGGTATGCAGGCAACTCTTTCAGCTCCTCATAATTGCGGCCTTCAAACAACCCGAAATCACATTCCTTCAGCTCATCGAGCAGCAGCGGCTTCTTGTCCGGAAAGAGCAGCGCCGCTGTCTGAACGCACCGCTTCATAGGGCTTGCGGCTACCTCTTCCACAGGGTCTATTATTTCCAGACGGCTGCGCACCTCATCGACACGCATTATCAGCCCTGCTTCTTCAAGCGCCTCGTCTGTGCGCCCTATGTAACGCCTCTCCCTGTTGCCCGGCGTCTCAAAGTGGCGGATCAATATCACTTTCATAACAGCCTCCCTGCCAGTACGATGCCGGTGAGCATAGCCAGTTCACAGATCTGAAGGAAATATCCGGCCAGGTCTCCCGTCATGCCTCCAAACTGCCTGTAGCATACCGCTTTGTAGCAGCAGAAGCTCAATAGGCCCGCCGCTGCCGACGCGGCCCCCATCCTGACGTCCAGTCGAAGCGAAAGGACGACAGACGATAGGAGCACGATCAGCATCACGATGCCGACGGTCTTCCTGACCGCCCCGTCCTGAAACGTCCTGGCAAGTCCGGTATCTCTGGCCGCCTGGAAGGTGACGACGGAGAAGCCGCTGAACGCTCTGGAAATCACATAGCTACAGCCGATGACGGGAAGCATGTCTGCGTCCGCTTCGCTCCAGACCGCCACGCTCCACAGCAGATAGCAGCCCAGGCCAAGGACGGCAAACGCGCCGGCGTGCGGATCCTTCAGAATCTCCAGCTTCTTCTCCCTGCCGCCATAAGAGCCAAGCGCATCCAGCGTGTCCATAAAGCCGTCCATGTGGATGCCGCCTGTCACGAGGACAGGAAGCAGCGTCATGACAGCTGCAAACAGAAGGGAACCTGCGCCTGCCTGCAGCAGAAGCCTCCCGATGCCCATCACAAGAATCCCCGTCACAACCCCGACTACAGGGAAAAAGCAGATAGCATACTTCATATTTTTCTCATTCCACTCCACCCGTGGAACGGGAATCTTCGAATACATGGATAATGCAATGATGAATGATTCATATAGATACATATCGGTTCCCTTATCTCAACATCTCGTATTGTTCTACATTGATTTCGTCGAAGGTGCTCATCCGGCTGTATACCTGCAGCCCCATATCGAGCAGTGGAAGCACCGCCACTGCCCCGCTCCCTTCCCCGAGGTTCATGTCGCACGTCAGATACGGCGACATGCCAAGGGCATCCAGCAGCATCTGCCCTGCCGGCTCTCTTGATACGTGGGAGGGCAGCATATAATCCCTTGCGTCGGGTACGAGGCGCACCGCGCAGAGCGCCGCGACGGCAGATATGAACCCGTCCACCACAACCGGCATGTGCATCAGCGCGCCGCCGAGGTACACGCCCGTCAGGCCCGCGATATCCAGCCCACCTACTTTTGACAGCACGTCCAGCACGTCATCCTTATCCGGGTGGTGCAGACGGACTGCCTGCCTGATTACTGCTATCTTTTGCTCCAGCCCTTCACTGCTTAACCCGGCTCCCTTCCCGGTCACATCTTCCACCGGTTTCTCCAACAGCACGGATGCTACGGCGCTGCTCGTCGTCGTATTGCCGATACCCATCTCTCCGGTGGCGGCAATGTCATATCCTTCCGCTTTCAGCCGGGATACCATACGTATCCCTGTCAATACGGCCTGCCAGGCCTGGTCCCGTGTCATGGCCGGTTCTTTCCGCATATTTTTCGTCCCGTATGCCACCTTATCTTCCGGCCTTGTAACGGAAGGCACGTCAACCGCCATTCCGATATCGACCGGGAACAGGTCAACCCCCGCCACTTCGCTCATGATAGCCACGCTGGCCGCCTTCTTCGTAAAGTTATCCGCCACCACCGCCGTCACTTCCTGTCCGGTCTGTGTCACGCCCTCTTCCACCACTCCGTTGTCGGCGCACATGATTATCAGCCCTTTTTTCTTCAGCGTGAATCTGGTGTCACGCTTCATGCCGGCTATCCTTATCACGGCATCTTCCAGCTTGCCAAGGCTGAACAGCGGCTTCGCCACTGTATTCCACCGCTTCCTGGCCATCTCCATGCTTACCCGGTCCGCCGGCACAATCATCTCCCGGAGCATTTCCGGTGTCTCCGGCATCACCGCACCGGGCATGCCTACTGTCTGTTCCATATCATCATCCCTTTCGTGTCCACTCTGTGCAGCAACATACGAACCTGTGTGCAAATGACGGGTTGGAATAGTAATGTATGTGGGGAAACCCTGCGAACAGGCTCCCCTCGGTATGCATACATTCCCATGAACGCTGCCTGCCGGGCTTCACCGCCGTACAGCCGGTTCCGTTATCCGTACTGTCAAAGTAATGAAATTCATGTCCCCGGATGGTCTCTCCTTCTGTGAGGAGCTTTCCCTCTCCCCGGGCAATCAGCTCTATGTAGCCGAACCGTACGAGCCGGGGTGTCCGGGATACCTTCCCATGTATCACATCCGCCATCGGGTAGCGCTTGCCATCTGCCCCTTCCATCTCCTTATGGAGGTACATAAAGCCGCCGCACTCTGCCAGGCACGGAAGCCCCTCCTTTACCATGTGCCGTATATCCCGGCGCATGGACTCATTCTGCGAGAGTCCACCGGCGTACAGCTCCGGATACCCCCCTCCCAGGATGAGGCCCGAGATTCCCTCCGGCAGCTTCTCGTCATGCAGGGGGCTGAATGGTACGAGCTCGCAGCCTGAATCTTCCAGCAGTTCCAGATTATCTTTATAATAGAAGCAGAATGCCTCATCCCTTGCCAGCGCGATTCTTACCGTCCGGCCTCCTGACCCTTGCCGGCCTTCTGCATCCGTCTGGCTACCTGCGCCTGCGTCCCCCATCTTGCCCCTGCTGCCGGTCCTTCCCATATGCCTGCCGATCTCCAGCAGCAGATCCAGATCTGCCGTCTCTTCCAGCATCTTACCCGCCTCCTCGAACTGCCGGCGGATAAGCGGAACCTCCCGGGGCAGGACGAGCCCCAGATGACGGCTCTTCAGCCGGAACACGTCGTCTTCCGGCACGTATCCGACGACAGGTATGGAATACCCTCTTTCAGATAATTCATGTTCTATCATCTGCTTCATCTGCGGATACAGCGTCTTTGATACGCGGTTAAGCAGTACGCCGCGGATATTGCTCTCTTTACGGAAGGTAAGTGCCCCAAGTATCACGGAGATGGCGGACAGGGCCATCCCTTTGCAAGGAACCGTCAGAATGACCGGAACGTCAAGGGCATGGGCCACAGCATAAGAACTGGCCCTGTCACTGTCAAGGGCCATGCCGTCATAGTATCCCATAACGCCCTCGATCACCGCCACGTCTGCCTGTCCGACATGACGCAGGAACAGCTTCTTCAGTACATCCCTGTCCAGGAAGAACAGGTCCAGATTCTCCGACTCCATACCGGTCACTTCCCGGTGAAACATCGGATCGATATAATCGGGCCCGCACTTGCATGCGGCCACCCTAAGCCCCCGCCCGGCAAGGGCGGACATAAGGCCGGCCGAGATGACCGTCTTTCCGCTTCCGCTTGCCAGGGCCGCTATCATGAATCCTGGTCTTTCCATCACTTCCGCCCCTTTCCGTCTGATACGATATATACCGGATTCAGCGCCGTCATCATATGGTATGACCCGAGCCGCCTCGACCGGGAGGCCGCGATCTGCACCACCTCCGGGCACAACAGAAGCCCCGACCGTTCTGCCTCCATCACTTCGCCAATCGTCTCCAGAGAGGCCGCATTAATTACAATACGTACGTCCGGATTCTTCTCCTTCACCGCTTTGAGAATCTCCGGCAGATGCCCCGCGCTTCCCCCGACAAACACGTGCGTGGGAGGTTCCAGTGCCTGTAAGCCGCCGGGTGCGGTGCCTTCCACTACCTTGATATTATCACAGCCAAACTGCTTTCTATTCTCTTCCAGAAGCCGTACGGCTTCCGGATTCTTTTCGACTGCATACACCTTTATCTCTCCGGACCGAAGAGCCGCCTCCACGGATACGGAACCTGTTCCGGCCCCGATGTCATACAGCACCGCATCCCGTGTTAGATTAAGCTTCGCCAGACTCACCGCACGGATTTCCGCTTTCGTCATCGGTACGCTGTCCCGGATGAACGCCTCGTCCTCTATGTGTGCAGCCACCCTTCTATCGGGCGAAGGATTATGGACAAATGCCACGTCAAGCCCTGCACAATCCTCCGGCATGAGTTCACTTCCACGTCTGTGCAGGATGATCTCATCTTCGTAGGAGAGCCGCCGTCCGATATGGAATTCCACATGTGCAAGGCCAAAGTACCTTATCTTTTCACACAGCTCCCATGCACATGCCTCCCCGCCCAGAAGCAGGAATGTCTTTTCGTTGTGGGCTATCGCATAGATATAGTTCTGCCGCCGCCCGTGGATGCTCTTAAGCGCCGCGTCCTCCCAGCTTACATGGAGCCTGGAGGCAAGGAAAGCAACCGATGATATCCCCGGTATGAGTTCTACCTTATATTCCTTTAGTTCCCCGGCGAGCGCTTTTGCCCCGCTGTAGAATCCACAGTCTCCCGACAGCGCAACCACGATATGACCATATCCCTCATGCTCTCTGACAATCGCTTGGATATCTTCTGCCTTATAAGCATCATATATAGGCTTTCCGAAGCGGGCAAGGCTTTCGGTCATACGGGCTGCCCCGATGATACAGTCGCAGCTCTTAAGCGCCTCTATAGCCTCTTCGGTCAGGGATGTTCCGGCTCCCATACCGATGCCTGTCAGGCTGATTCTCCGTCTCTTTTCCTCATACATTACGATACCCTCTTGGCGTCACCATGCTGCCCTCTATCTGTTTTGTCTGTGCATTGCCGATGTATACGGTGGTGAACATATCTGCCTCGGTCTGTCTCAGCTCTTCCAGGGACAGCACCTGACAGGACTCTCCCTCCCTCCCGATATTACGCACAATTCCACAGACAGTATCTTTCCTTTTGTATTCCAGCAGCAGTCCACATGCCTTCTCCAGATAGCCTTTGCGCTTCCTGCTGGACGGGTTGTACAGGCAGATGACAAAGTCTGCCGCGGCGGCGGCCCTAAGCCTTGCCTCTATCTTCTCCCACGGTGTAAGCAGGTCGCTTAAGCTGATGACCGCAAAGTCATGCATGAGCGGCGCCCCAAGCACAGCCGCCCCCCCTGTGGCAGCCGTGATGCCGGGCACCACTTTGATATCCACATCCGGATACGCCTCCTTGATCTCATACATGAGGCCGGCCATCCCGTACACGCCTGCATCGCCGCTGCACACGAGGCACACGTCCCTGCCTTTTTGCGCCTCCTCAAATGCCATCCGGCACCGCTTCGCTTCTTGTGTCATAGGAGTGGTGAGAAATATCTTATCCGCATATCGGTCTTTTATCAGCTCAATATACACCGTGTATCCCGCGATAACGCTGCATCGCTCAAGCGCTGCCTCCGCCTCCCGTGTCATCTGGTCTCTGCTCCCCGGACCTATGCCGACTACATATACGCTATTCATGGCCCCGACCCCCTTCTGAAGCATTGCGGAATCCGGTGGAGAAGGCCGGGTTATATAATTCGGACCGCTCGTACCTTCCATCCAGCACGTTTCCTACGACGATGAGAGCAGTCCTCGTGATCCCTTCCCGTTCTGCCGTCTTAGAAAGCGTCTCCACCGTACAGCGGCACACCTTCTCGTCAGGCCATGTGGCCTTATAGACGATGGCTGCCGGGGTATCCTTCTCATAGCCGCCTGCCAGCAGCTCCTCCTGAAGCTGGGGCAGCATCCCCGTGCTCAAGAAGATGACCATCGTAGCCTTGTGGGCAGCAAAGCTGCGTATCGATTCCGACTCCGGCACCGGCGTCCTGCCCGCCATCCTTGTGATGACGACAGACTGGGAGACGCCGGGCAGCGTATATTCTGCCTCCAGGGCCGAAGCCGCACCGCAGAATGAACTTACGCCCGGACACACTTCGTACGGTATCCCTTCTTCTGCCAGGGCATCCATCTGTTCCTTCACCGCGCCGTACAGGCAGGGGTCTCCCGTGTGCAGACGTACCACGTTCTTTCCTGTACGCGCCCCCTGTATGAGGACCGCAAGCACCTCCTCCAGCGTCATGCATGCACTGTTGTATACGTCGCATGAATCCTTTCTTACATCCAGAAGCGCAGGGTTCACGAGAGAACCCGCATATACGATTATGTCAGCTTCCTGAAGAAGCATCTGCCCTCTGACCGTTATGAGATCTTCCGCTCCCGGTCCTGCTCCAACAAATACAACCATCTTCCTCACTCCTTAATAATCATCAATGAATAGTATCCTGCGTCATCCGGTATGTCCTCGGCTCTTTCGTATATTCGCTCACCCGGCATTCCGCAGTTCTCCACCATGTGTATCTCCATCTTCCTTGCTGCCACGGCCTTCTTCACGTCGGGCATCTTCGCTCCCGCTTTCATAAGCACCTTCGTCCCGTTAAGGTCCAGGCTCTCTTCCACGCCATAAGAGGCCGGTATGATATGAAGCTCTTCCCGGTTCTCCACAAGACCCACGTTCATCCTGGCTGCGGCGGCGCAAAAGGAAGGTATGCCGGGAATGAGGCATGTCCTTATCCCTTTTGCCGCCAGCCTCTTGTGCACATACAGGCATGTAGAGTATATGGCAGGATCTCCAAGCGTTATGAAAGCAATATTTATTCCCTGCTGTATTATCTGCTCTGCCGCCTCGGCACACGCATCGTGAATCTGCCTGAGCTTTTCTTTTTCCTTAATCATGGGCATAGGGAGGAATAGCTTCTTTTTTCCTGCCAATTCCGGTATGACAGGGAGCACGATTTGATACGCCACGCATCTTTGCAGATATCCGCAGAGCTCCTGCGAAGCCCCTTCTCTGTCATACACCGGCTCCTGGAACGCCTTGTCTGAGACCGCCAGCGCCACTACGTCACATTCCTGTATGATTCTGACTGCCTTCAACGTCATAAGCTCCGGGTCTCCCGGCCCGACTCCCACTCCATAAAATGTTCCTTCCATCTACCTAATCCCCTCCCGTATCTGATCCAGTACCTTTGCCGCACACGGTGTGTTTCCGAGTATCCCTTCTTCCATAGAAAAGACGACGGCACCGACGGCCAGCTTCTTCCCCGCACGCTGCCGGATATGATAGTCAATCCGGTCCATGACGGTCTGCATGACGGGACAGAGCAGTCCTCTCCCCTTCAGGATATCCACTGCCTCGGCAGTGGTCACGCATTCCATCAGCTTCCGTACCGTATCCCGGTCTGCCCCGGCAAGGGCAGCGTGGGCGGCAAAGACTTCCATCCGGCAGTCTGCCTGCCTTGAATGGGTATTCATCACCCCGGCCGCCAGCTTGACGAGCTTACCGATATGCCCGACGAGCAGTATCCCTTTCATGCCGATACGTACCGCATCGTCAATTGTCTCCCCGATGTAATTGCTGCACTTCACCGCAAGGCTGCCGTCATAGCCGAGCGTCCCTGTCAGAAAGTCGCTGCCATAGTTGCCGGGGACGACATAGCACCACTCATGCCCGCTTTCCTTCAGTACCTTCATCTCCAGGTATATCGTATCGGTAAGCGCTTTCTCGCTCATCGGCTCTACGATGCCGCTTGTCCCGAGTACGGAGATGCCTCCCTTGATACCAAGGCGGGGATTGAACGTCTTTTGGGCCAGTTCCTCCCCGTCCGGCACAGAGATGACGACGGCGATGCCGTCCGTGCAGCCGAACTTTCCTCTCTGCTCTTCCACCGCCTCTATGATCATACGGCGCGGCACCTTGTTGATAGCAGCCGTGCCTACGGGCTGTTCCAGCCCGTTCTTTGTAACCCTGCCGACCCCGTTCCCGCCGTCCAGGCTGATTGCATCCCCTCTGCATCTGGACACTCTGGCACAGACGAGCACGCCGTCCGTCACATCCGGGTCATCCCCGCTGTCCTTGCGCACGCCGCAGCAGACATAGTCCCTGCCGATTTCGATATCTTCCACGTCCAGATAGAGCCTGATCCCCTTGGGCGTCATCAGCGATACATGATGTACCGGCTCTTGCGACAGCAGCATGCAGACAGCCGCCTTAGCCGCCGCTGCCGCGCAGCTACCGGTCGTATAGCCGGTGCGCATCTGCTTCTGGTCCTTCCATACGGTCTGTCTGTTCCTGCCGCTTTCGTCTCCCACCATCTGCACCCTCCTTTCTCCGTTTCAGGCCGCTACATCACCATCTCTATATGTTCCACGAAGATACTACGGATACCTTTCATCTCTCCAAGCCCCTTCACAAGCGGCTTCACCTCATATCCCGCGGCTTCAAGCTCTGTCTTCCACGAGTCTTCTTCTCCTGCCATGTCATTCTTGGCATGGTCGCCCGCCACCAGCATGAACGGCATAAGCGTCACCTTTTCCACGCCTGCAATCTCAAGCTTCGCCATCACGTTCCTCAGGTCCGGAAAGCCTTCCACCGTACCTACGAGTACCTGGCTGTACCCGAGGGAGTGGAAGGTATATTCAAGTGTCGGGTAGGCCGCGTTCGCATGATGATCTGTGCCGTGGCCCATCAGGACAAGAGCCTCGCCTGACTCAAGCTTTACCTCAGCCATCACTGCATGTATTGCCTTCTTATAATCGTCCACGCTCGTCAGCAGCGGTTTGCCGACTCTAATCTTCTTAAACCGGTCCGTGTATTCCATCAGGTCATCCATCATCTTGTCATTTTCAATACCGTTTATGATATGCGTCGGCTGGACGATAACCTGTTCCATCCCATCCGAAGCCATCTGTTCCATGGCTTCTTTTACAGTATGAAACTGCAACCCTTTCGTCCGGCTCAGTTTCCTTAATATCATCTCGCTTGTGAATGCGCGGTAAACCCGGTACTCAGGAAATGCTTTCCCTATGTGCAGTTCTATCCGCTCTATGCTTTTTTTCAAAGCGTCTATATGACTTGTTCCGAAGCTTACGACGAGTATCGCCCTGTTCCTGTTCTTCTTTCCTTCCATCATCTGCCCTCCGATATATATTGTTCCAGCTGCCCAATGCTCACCGGCGGCCTGAGTCCTTCCTCCAGGATACCTTTTTCCACCAGACTCCTGAAAATCTTCAGCACCGCAGGTTCTTTCTGGTTCGTCATGGCCAGCACCTCCCGGCTTTCGCACACGGTCACAGGATCTGCCTGAAGCAGCACCCTTCCCTCATGCATGAGCACAATCTCATCCGCCCACTCCAAGGCGTAATCCATATCGTGCGTCGCCAGCAAGATCGTAATCCCCTCTTCGGCAAGCTTATCCACAATCTGATTCATCAGCTTCGTATGCTTTGCGTCAAGGGCGGAGGCCGGTTCATCCAGGATGATGACATCGGGATGCATGACCAGGACATCTGCTATCGTAACCTGCTTCTTCTGCCCTCCGCTAAGAGCGTGGGCCGGACGTTCCCGGAAGGGTGCTATCTCCAGATAGTCCATCACCTGTTCAATCTCTCTCCTCACCTCATCCTCGGGTATCCCAAGGTTCATCGGTCCAAAAGAAATCTCCTGATAGACGCTTGCAGAAAACAGCTGGCTGTCCGGATCCTGGAATACAAGGCCGACACTGCGCCTGACAGCCGTCAGGCCTTTTCTGGAATAGTCTATTGGCTGTCCTGCAACGAGCACGGTTCCGCGGTCCGGCCTGCATATGCCGTTGCAGCACATAAAAAATGTAGATTTTCCCGAACCGTTGGCTCCCATGAAGGCGACCTTTTTCCCTCTCCCGATCTTCAGGCTGACACCGTCCAGCGACGGCTGTCCGCGTTCCCCATATGAATAATGGACATCTCTCGCTTCTATTATGATATCTTCCGATACCTGTTCTCGTTCTGCCGTCATGCTACTCTCCTCCATACTGTATACACTAACAATACAAGTTCATACAAGATAATGAGCGCAATCTCTGAAGGCTTCGCCGGATGCTGTTCGTCCAGCACACGTATCCTGCCATCATAACACCTTGACTCCATCGCATCATACAAGGAAACAGAACGCTGGAATGCCCTGATCAAGAGTGCGGCACCCATGCTGCCAAAGGATCGCAGCGATGTCTTTAAATCTTTATGCCCAAGCCTTGCCTTCTGTGACACGAGCATGGCTGACGCTGTCTCCATCAGCACGAAAATATACCGATAGATCAGCAGCATCAGCTCCAGGATAATCCTCGGGCAGTGTAGCCTGCCCAGTACAGCCATAATATCCGTCATCGTCGTGTTAAGCGACAGAAAATAAAGGCAGGATACCGCCGCCATAGCTGTCACTATGAGTCGCAGCCCAAACAGGACCGACGCTTTGCTGCCTGTGATAAAAAAGGCTCCCACCGGTAGCGCATAGCCATCTAATGGAATCTTTGAGATATTCACGATGATTGCAAGCGTACTTAAAATGAGGAATGCAGACGGCACTGCCATAAGGCTTATATATCTGTGCAGCGGGAGGCCTCCCTTTCCTACGGTCAGGATACTGTTAATAAGAAGCACGACCATGGAAAGCGCAAATGAACGGCTCATGATACAGAACAACAGTGTCAGCATGGAATATGCAAACTTTTCACCGGCATTGACATATCTGAGCTTTGAACGATAGCAGAGCTTGTCTACAGCAATCATACCGTGCTCCTTTCATTCATCTCTATTCCTTCTCCGTCTCATCGCTCTTCATCCATTTCCTTCGCTCTACAAAGCGTCCCATGATAAAGGCTATGATACCGACGCCAATTCCCGTCTGGACGCAGAAGATCAGGCTTTCCACCTCTCCCGGCAGCTCTCCGCCGAGGGCCGCCTCGAGTACCGGCGTGAACCACGGCGTATATTCACCATGAATCTCTTCCACCATCACGCTGCCAGCGTCGTCAGACCCGCCGAACTCGGCTCCTCTCTGCGCGAACAACGGGATAACCGCTATGCACAATGCAACAGCCAATAAGATTATCACCGTCTTCGTATTCTTCGTCATCCTACTTTGCCTCCTTTAAAAAACCAATCGCTTTCAGTTCCGGCCTTGCATAGGATTCCAGCCCGATTACTATCACGACGGTCAGAATCCCTTCTATGATGGCGAGCGGAAGCTGCACCGGTGCGAACACTCCGAGGAATTTCACCGCAGAAGCCGCCGCCCCGCCGGCTTCAGAAGGATACGCAAGCGCAAGCTGTATGCTCGTCACACAATAGGTAAAGATATCCCCAAGGCATGCTGCCAGGAATACGGATACTTTCCTGTTGACTTTAAGCCCGGAACAGAGCTTATAGATGCTAAAAGAAAGCAGGGGACCGGCAACTGCCATAGAAAACGTGTTGGCGCCAAGTGTCGTCAGTCCTCCATGGGCAAGGAGCACCGCCTGGAACAGCAGCACGATGATGCCGAGTATGCTGACTGCCGAAGGGCCGAACAATATGGCTCCCAGGCCGGTTCCGGTCATATGCGAACAGCTCCCAAGCACAGATGGTATCTTTAAGGACGATATCACGAAGATAAACGCACCTGCCACGGCTATCAGCGTGATAGATTTCCTGTTCTCTTCCAGTCTTTTTTTCAGGGAAATGAAGCCGGCAGCCAGAAATGGGACACAGATAACTCCCCATGCGACACAATAGGATGCGGGAAGATACCCCTCCATGATGTGCATCGCGTTCACAGCCGGCGCGACGGCAAACAATAGCGCAAAAGCTATTGATGCCTTGAGCAAGATCTTTTCTTTTTTTGACATGTTTCTCTCTCCTTATGTGATGTTCTGAACATATTCCAGGTTCACCACAAAGTCAAAAGAGATTCGCAGCAAACACCTGGCCATATCCCGTAACCATCCAAATCCATCTAAAAGCGGGTGTTCTGACTTAGGCATCAACACGGTATTCCGCCTTCCCATAAGTAACCTTACAGTGACCTCATGGAATACCATTCCTCCAATACAGCAACGGGTATTGTGCAGGATTCTCACCTGGCTTCCCCTGCCGTCTTTTTTCAAACGGCCTTCTCTTAAACTGTCTGCTGGATTTGAATTCATTCACTATGAATTTTAACATAATTTAGTAGAATAAGCAATCAGATATGCTTTTGTCTCTTCCAGATTAAGGCCGCTCTCGAAAGGCCTGCCAATCACGACGAGCACAGCCCCGGTCTCTCTTGCCGCCTCCGCCTTTTCCTCGAACCCGCCGGCCTTCCCCGACTCTTTTGTCACAAAGTAGCCTGCCTGGGCATACCGGAGCATGGCCACATTCAGCTCTCTGGAGAAAGGACCCTGCATGGCGATAAGATGCCTGCCCCTGAAGCCGAGTCCGGCAGCTTCTGCTACCGCCTCTCCTGTGGACAGGACACGGGCATAGCACCTGTCCCCGTATTCTGGTATCTCAGTATAGTGCTTAAGCTCCTTGCTTCCGGTAGATATGAAGATATTGCCCGCCTTCCCCTTCAGGTAATCGACCGCCTCTTCCACGGAATCGACCCGCACTATCTCCTCTTTTGCCTCAATCTGCTGCTGTTCACGCAGACACCGGATATATTCTGTCCCACACGCGTCGCAGGCGCGCCTGATATTCTCTGTAGCCGCTTTCGCAAATGGATGGGTCGCGTCGATTGTCAGCGCTATGGCATGCGTCTCGATAAACGCGCGGATATCTCCTTCGTCCATCCTCCCTGCACAGACTGTGATGCTCCCTCCTTCTCCTATGCATTCCCTGCCATATTCCGTGGCAGTGCTCACATAAGCACCGATTCCTTGTCCTCTTAGAAATTCTGTCAGCTCCCTGCCTTCGGTCGTCCCGGCAAACAGCAGTATCTTTTTGCTCATCGTTTTCTCCTCTTTCCGGTCCTTGCTACTCTTTACGCATGAAGGGCACCCCGGTACCATCGCTAAAAGCACAGCCGGCACCTGTCCCTGACAAGTGCAAATGTAGCCCCTTGGGCACATAGCTTCGGCTGAATCAGCTCCCCGTCCGGGCAGAACCGGAGCGCTGCCCGCTCGCATACGTTATCCACCCCGGTCACCCGCTCTACAAATTCGGAACGGGAGCTGACCGCCGCTACCGTGCTCAGCTCCTGTGCGGTAAATGTATGGAACGGCACTTCGTATTCCTCTGCCAGCGCCAGCAGCCCCGGTTCGTCCTTCTTGAGCTCTATGCTGGCAAATGCTGTTATCCGGCCCGGTTCTATTCCATGCTCCTGCAGCACCTCTGCAAGCCCGGCAGCCAGCTGTCCCATCTCCATACCCTTGCGGCAGCCTATGCCTGCCACGATGCAGGACTTGCGCTTCAGCCACAGAATGTTCTGCGCGGCCTCTTGTCCGGCAGATGCTCCATCTTCCATGACAGCTATTCCATATGGATACCTCTGCAGTTCCTCCACCGAAGCACACGGCTCCACTTCCTCCGGCCAGGGGCCGTCAATGGGATACTCGCTGTACAGGCCGATTTTCTTCTGCTCCAGCACTGCCGCGGATATGTGCTTAGCCAGTTCCCTGCTCTCAATCTCGAGCCCGTTCTTAAGCGCAAACATATCTACTGCAAACTTCTCCTGCACGTCTGTGGCCGTCGTGATGACAGGGACTCCTCCCGTAACCCCGGCAAGCCTGCGGGCAAGTGCTACCGCCCCTCCCGCATGGCCGGAAAGAAGGGGGATTATGTACTGTCCTTTCTCGTCCATCACGATGACCGGAGAGTCCGTATACTTATCGTGCACCCACGGTGCGATGAGGCGCACTGCGATTCCAGCCGCCCCTATGAACAAGAACGCATCTTCCCCCCAGAGGGTCCCAATCCATGCTCCTGTATCCTCTGGCAGAGGACGCAGGCCGTACCGGGCAGCGAACTTATCCGGCGCATAGCCCCTGCAGGCAGCCTGCCCTGCCGCAGACGGCCTGCAAAGTGCGGCGCCAAGCCGGCTGCCGGCATCTGTAAAACTGATTATGGTAAGATTTTTTTCTTCTTTCATGGCTGTATTGTAAGTAAAAACCGTACGAAAGTCAAGTGTGCCTCCGCATCTATCCTTCCCAGACAACGATCTCACCACACGCAATCTTCGCCCCAGATCCGCCGGAGGGCTGTGTCCTGTAATCGTCCGGCATGCCGTGTACGACTACCGTCCTGCCGATTACCTCTTCCGGATAAAACCGGCCGGTATATACGGCCATCCAGGCAATCCCACCCTTTACGAGCAGGCTCGGCAAATCTCCTGCATGTCTCGGGTGCTCCTGGCTCTCTGGATTATAATGCGCTTCTGCATCTGCAAACGGGTCTTGCGCGTTTCCTGTACAGGAGCTGCCTTCATGGATATGAAACCCCAGGAAGCCCCCGGCCTCCTGCTCTGTCTTGTCCGTTATTCCGTATACTTCCGCCACGACTACCGTTCCTCCGTATGTACTGTAAAAATAGACGTTCCCCCTGATATCACCGTACCCCGGCGCACCCGTAAGCTTTGCGTGTGCCATCGGCATCTCCTGTTTGAATTCTTCCAATATCTTGATCCTCCACTCCTGTGAAATATTGAACCTGCTCCAATATGATATGCGGAAACCGGCATAATGTTTCTGATTTAGAAATATAATTACACAAATCAACATACGATACGGAGCCATTATGAAACATCTCTCATTATACAAGAAATGGGGAAAGATACTCCTTCTCTTTGCCGCCGCCTTTTTTATCGGCACTATGGGGGCAAAGGCTGTGGAGCACTTTACCGGGGAAGCGGTGCAGACCGCGGCAGACGGGAACTGGGGCCTGAGCTTCCAGGAGGACGGACAGCCGCCTGCTGCCAACGCTACGGCCGATGAACTGAAGCAATTTGACGCTTTTTACAAAAGCGGCACGGAGGACAAAGTAATCTACCTGACGTTTGACTGTGGATATGAGAACGGGAACACGGCGCCGATTCTGGACGCATTGAAAAAGCATAAGGTACCGGCTGCCTTTTTCGTCGTCGGCAACTTCTTATCCGAAAACCCCAATCTGATCAAACGGATGAATGACGAAGGACACATCGTCGGCAACCATACATACACCCACCCTGACATGTCTAAGATTTCCACAAAAGAAGCATTTTCCGAAGAACTTGGGAAAGTAGAAACCCTCTATAAGGACATAACAGGGGAAGAGATGACGAAGTATTACCGTCCGCCTCAAGGGAAATACAGCGAAGGCAATCTTCAGATGGCGAAGGATATGGGGTATAAGACCTTTTTCTGGAGCCTCGCTTACGTGGACTGGTACCAGGATGACCAGCCCACCAAAGAGGAAGCCTTTGACAAGCTGCTGAACCGGATCCACCCCGGAGCTATCGTCCTTCTCCACAGCACCTCCTCCACGAACGCGGAAATCCTTGACGAACTGCTCACAAAATGGGAAGAGATGGGCTATACGTTCCAGTCTCTCGATAAGCTCCCAAAGGCAGACTGATTCCTTACGTGGCTGCTGCACGTGTCCTTGCAAAGCAGACCTATCTCTGCTATTGTAATAACAGATGAGGAGGTATGTGTATCATGTTGGAACGATTGTTAAAGTATCCGGGATTCGTATACCGCATAGGCGGAACATACTATTATCTCGGAAAATGGATCTGCAAAGAATGTACGGATACAGAGGTGACCGACTGTGTGGCCATGTATGAGATGTGCCGGCTGGAACATGAAGATGCCGAAGCGGGAATGTATTTCCACAAGCTCCGCGCACACAGCGATTTTGCTCTGGACGTTCCCTACAACCCGGCGCTGATCAGATCTGATATGACTGACCTTGTGGATGGGCTGTCCCCGGACGCCTTTAAAGTCCTCGATGGCCAGATGCAGCATTTTGCTGAAGATTACAGAAAATATTGCGGAGAGCTGCCGGCTTAGAAGAGACGTCAAAAATCCTGCACAGAGAGGCCATCTTGGCTTCTGAGTGCAGGATTTATCTATGTAGCCGTCTTTATCCCCGCTGTCTTCTGCTCACCGGTCTGTCCGCAGACCGACATGATATAGCGTATGAGTGCATAGATGGTCAATACCGCCGCGATTACGGTCTCTATGAGCACCACGTACTGCAGAAACGGCATCGGCGATCCCATGTTCGCGAGACATGCCATCGTCATCTTCATGCCGATTGCCGTAATGACGAACGGGAAGGTGAATGCCGAATAGCTCGGGTAAAACTTCATCTTCAGGAAACGGGGAAGCCTTAGCAGCACCACCACATATATCAAAGTAGAAAGCACTGCCAGGAACCCTACCATAATGATGGATTTCGGCTGCACCGACTGTATGTATCCCGCCAGGCACAGGCTGGCCGGGGCCGTATAGATACAGAATAACGGCTGCACCGGTTCCGGCATCTTTCTATGCTTCAGATAACGGTATGTAACGAGGGCCAGAAGCACGAGAAGCGCGGCAAAGCCGAACCAGAACAGGACTGTCCCGATACCCGTCTGTCCAAAAGCCGGGGCCGTGACACTGGCAACTGCTATCCCGACATATACGATGTAATAGCTGGCAAATACCTTCGTCATATCAAGGTGCACGGTAAACCTCACGGTAAAATAGATCATGAGCACGATATGAAGCATAATTGCTGCATACCATATAAGATCCGCCCCTCCGTTCAGATAGGGCTTGGCATAACCGGCCAGGAGCATAAGCGCCATCGTAAACGTACCGGACACGCTCGCTATGACTGGATTCTTCATATCTTCTGCAAATTGCTTTGGATACAGGATGACTTTCAGCAGGACAAGCAGCCCTGTCACGGCAGCCACCGCCCCACAGACGAGACGGACTCCTTCGGAATAAGACTGAAGGAGATTGCCGAGCGCGGCCATTCCCAGCATCACGCCAGTTACAGGCAGGGGTATTCGTCTAATCATCTCCATCCCCCCTATCCATCTATGTTCGTAAGGCCTTTTTCGCGGATAATCATCTCCGCGACTTTTCCGGCTACCATACCAGTGAAACGGATGCACTGCTCTTTGTGCTCACCTTGTGCCATATCAAATTCTTTTGTCAGAATCCTGCAGCAGAGCGCATTCTTGCCATTTGCCTCTTTGAACCAGTCATGCAGTTCCTTGGACAGCCGGAGCGTCTCTTCTACCTGCGGATCTTTCTGTACGGTTCTTCCAAACACGAGTCCGATTGCCATAACTCCGCCGGACACTGCTCCGCACAGACATTTGGAACGGCCGATTCCGACCGGGAACCCGGAAGCCATAGATATGACCACTTCCGGCACATCGATTTCAAAGTTGCTGCGGATGGAGCTCACCACCGCTTCGGAGCAGAAGAATCCTCCCCGGAACAGGTCTTCTGCGTCTTTCGTAATTTTAGCTACGCTCACTTCATTCTTCAAATTCATACTTTCATTCCTCCTGTCGCGTAATATTAATCATCTGTACTACATGCTTATCTTATCGTATCCAAGCCTGTATGTCTCATTGATTAATTACACGTATGTCCGGAATTATTGATGAATTCTATATGTGCGGCACAGGCTGCATCTCTACCGTTTCGCGCAGATGCTGCCGTCTGTGAATGTTATCGTATCTCCTGTCTTTAATGAGGCATAATCCTCTTTTGATATAGTCCTGAGGGCCATGCCTCTTCCATACATCTTCTGCCCGATCAACGGCCCCAGCGCCAGAACCGGTTCTGCTTCTATGCACAATATGGCCGCCGGTGCCGTACCCGTCTTAACCATCTCGATCAATACGCCGGAGCCAGAACATGACCCTCTGTCATAAGGGATACAGAGCACCTTCCCCGTCAGATTCTGCCCGCATAAATCATGATGGATATCAATAATCTCCCCGGATGCAGGGTCCACGCCTCCCCAAAAGCTCAGAGGCTCCTGTGAGACGAGCGCCTCCGCTTTTACATCTCCTTCCAGCAGAACTTTAAAGTTTGTTATCTCTTTCATAATGATGCCTCCTCTGGCCTTATTCCTGTCACTGCTGCGGCCACACAGCCTTTCATATCCGCCATCGTAATCTTGACACCGTTGATGGCCGGTGCATACTGGGCGGCTTTGCCCGAGTTCGTGACAAAATGCTTTCCTTTCCACACGCCGTTATATTCCATCTCCATCAGGCAGGTATCTCTTACAAGCATGGCTCCGGCATGCTCAATGGCGGCAACATATCCGGCCAGATCTGCCAGTTCATAGACAGGATGGCTCGTCTGTATCCAGAATTCGGTCCCTTCGTGCACTTTTTTGCCTTCTATCTCACAGGCAATCTCTTTTATTTCCTGGAACGAAAGATGAGGGCAGCCCATGAGGACCATATCTACCTGGTCCGTATCTCCTGTATTAAGCCTCTTTTTCATCTCTTCAACTGCTTCCGGCGTAATCTCAACAATCTCATAATCCTTCTTTCCGTGGAATGCCGCCTCAAGCGTCGGCGCCTCCGGCGTTAGCCCCACGGCATGGAAAAGACTGGTAGCCCCTCCTGACGCAGCCGCGGCTGAAAATGCTTTCAACTGGTCAGGCATGGTCCCCGCCGGCAATCCGAGTATGACCGGTACCCTGTTGATTGCAGTCTCGCCGACGAGATACCCTAATATCGCATAATCAACCGTATCCTGGAACGAGCTGTCGTCAAAGCCTTTCAATGCAAAGAGGATTTCCCCTGCCCGGTCGTCATCCAGATATAGTCCGTACTCCGGCACCCGTCCGGCCACTGCGCAGCAGACATCTACCAGATCGGGCAGCCGTTCCGTCCTGGCCCCGATTACCGAGTTCACATAATTAACCGCATTTGACTCCGACCAGCTCACATTCTCCCCAAATACCGGAACATTCGTACATTGATATGGCGCGCACGTCCAAGTCGGGTTTACACCAAGCTTCAGGTATGCCTGTCTGAGCCGTTCACATTTTGCCGCAAATGCCTCTGAGGTATATTGTTCCCTCCACCTCCTCGTATCCATGGACATGGGGTTGATCGTCGTCGGAACCGACACCTTTGCCCCTTTTTCCACCAGGTATTCTACGAACTCTGTTCCGGCGTCCCATATGGTGGTGAACGCGGCCGCGTCGATATGTGCATTCTTCACCGGCAGAAATCTTTCCGCGCCGTAAAGCCCGCCCATCTTAACAAGAATCTCGATGGCAGTCTGCAGGCCTTCTCCATGCCTGCCTTCCAGCATCTCCTGTTCATACTCTGTTAATTGCATGATTTCGTCTCCTTTTCTTAAAATATGTTGCCTGGCAATCATAAAACCTTTATATTATTAATCATACAAGGTTTTCCACACTTTACAATTTAAAGAAATTTAAGTTACTATTGATTTTTCTAAAGGATAAGAATATGAGGGTTACATGATATGAACAAATACAGAATCATACTGGATGTTTACAAGACACGCAGCATATCGAAGACCGCCCAGAGGCTGAACTATACGCAGTCCGCCATCAGCCAGGCAATCAAGAACTTTGAGAATGAACTGGGCTTTCAATTATTCCGCCGCTCTAAAGCCGGCATGGAGCTGATTACGGGCATGGAAGAAATCATATGTTCCCTTGAAAACATTTGCAGGGAGGAGGATAAAATCAGTCGGTTCGCCAGAAACCTGACGACCCTTGACAGCGGCTATATCAGAATCGGCTCTGTCCAGAGCGTCTCTTACAACTGGCTCCCGAACCTGATTCGAGATTTCTCAGACCGATATCCTAATATCCGCTTCGAACTCACCATCGACGGCATCACCCCTCTGAAAACAAAGTTGGATCAAGGACAGCTTGACTGCGTCTTTACTTCCAAGCACATGCTTCCGGGCTATCCGTTCATGCAGATTGACGAGGATGAGATGATGCTCGTCATGCCTGAGGATCACCGCCTCGCCGGAAGAGAAGCCATCTCAGTCTCTGACATCGATTACGAAAGCTTTGTCATGTCATCGAACGGATTGGATGAAGAAGCCGGCATCATATTTGAGGAGAACCATATCATCCCCAATGTCCAGTACCAGCCGACGGAAGATTTTGCAGCGCTGAAGATGGTAGAGCTCGGATTTGGCATCACAATCATTCCAAGGCTGTTTCTGACCGGCACAACCTTCCATGTATATGCCTGTCCATTTGAAGAACATTATACAAGAATCCTTGGAATCGCATATTCCCCCGACAAACCGCTCTCACCTGCCACCCGCAAATTCCTCGCTTACATCAAGAGCTGGAATCTGCCGGAGCAGTATAGATATTCCAGATAATACGAAAAAGTCCCGGTATGCTTCTGCAGCTTACCGGGACTTTTTCATTACAGGGGATGAGGGAATCGAACCCCCGCCAAAGGTTTTGGAGACCCCTATCATACCACTTGACCAATCCCCTAAGTGATATTGCTCACTAGATATTTATATCATATGCCGTGCTATTTTGTCAATGAAAATTTGCCCGGAATTACTCCTTCATCTCTACCAGAAGATAGAACCCTTTTTCTGTCTTTTCGATTTTCTTTATAATCCCACGGCGCGACTTGATCCTCTCGGATGTCCTGTAGATGCCTGACATGGCGATGGACGGCTCCACGAGGTATGTGTACTGTCCGGTGACAGCGCTTCTTTCGCTCACCTCGACTTCTTGTCCCTCTTCGACGAGGCCTTCTCTTTCCATCTTGAAACGTTCTGTTCTCATGTTCGGTTCAATCCCTTCTGTAGAATAATCTGATGTAATGTCCTATGGGAGATTATTATACTCCTTTGTTGTTTTTATTTCAATATTATGGATAATTCGTAGTTATCCTTTTTGTTTTGTTAAACTAATACATTATTAAATACAG
>NZ_JABFCH010000060.1:0-1208 GCF_017566055.1 Extibacter sp. GGCC_0201
CATATCCTGCAGGGTACCATACGGTGGAAGCGCCGGGCATTACGCCGGTCGGCATAATTTTTGGCGATGCATCCCTTCAGATATCCAAAAGTGAAGACGAGGCAAAAAGAGAGATTACATACTCCTTCATATATCCCGACAAGAGCTTGGATATGACCGTAGTCGGTGACAGGGATGATGGACCTCTCATCTGCGGGGTATATGAAGGCACCGGTAATATGCAGAATACAGAGGCAGGTGACAGCTGGATAAGGAAGACAGATGAGACAGGCAGCTATTCACAGGGTGACCCGTATTATGGGACGAATTATGGTGGGGATTATCAGGCGGGGAGATTGTCAAAACCACGGGGCAGCGAAACAAAAGAAGTATTGATGGGCACCGGAAACAAAACGATATCAACCGGGACATTTGGAAGCAGCGATGTATTGCACTTTGAATATCACATGAAACGTGCTGGCGGCAACGGATCGCCGACATCCCCTCTATTCTTTTTCTGGCCGTCCCCTACATTGACCCTGAGCTACTTCCCGAACGGCGTGGATTATTCTGCAAAGGAGCCGATAATAAATGAAACGTTCAACTTCTGGGACCCTTCCTGGGAAGATACGAGCGATACAGGTGCGGCCCAGATAACGGAAAACTATACTGCAGGGAATGGAGCCCAGATAAAGATCGAGGTTAAGAAGGCGCACCTCGTAACCACCGGGACCGTACATTATGATTTTAGGGCCATAATTACAATCAGCAATATGAAAAACAGCTTCTATCTACAGACACAATCTGCCAGCAGCGTACAAGGTTCCCACTATTTCCGTGGCTTAGACAAGGTATCCCTCGCTACGGCAGCAGATAAAGGAGATTCGTATCTTATGCTGGACCCAAATGACACTGGCGGAGCCGGCGGGAGCCAAGTCAAGAAGGCAATTAAACCAGGGGGAGTATTTTTAGACAAGCAGTCCATAGCCAACAAAGAATATCCGTCCGGCACGGGAATCCCCGGTGCCGCTGACGATCAATATTCATTCAAATTCGGTGTCACTCCTGAGTGGGGATACACGCACCCCCGGGTATTAAGCTTTGACGAAAATGGGGAGGTAACAGGGCAAAGAGCCGAGACGATCGAAGCGGAAATGGGAGGGACGCTAACCCCGGGCAGCTACTCCTGGTTCAATGAGGACTTTAAAAACAGAGGCGAGATCAGCCCG
>NZ_JABFCH010000061.1:0-1166 GCF_017566055.1 Extibacter sp. GGCC_0201
CGGCAGGGTACCACTTCAGCGGCTGGAGCCAGAAGGAAGACTTCAAGATGCCGGCTGACAACGTGACGATAGAAGGAAGCACGATAGCGAACGACGATACGAAGTACCGGGTAGAGCACTACAAGGAGAACGTGGACGGGACATTCGCCCTGGCAGAAGGCAGGGACGAGACGGGAACGACCGGGACGACGGTAACGGAAGAGGCGAAGGAGTATGAAGGCTTCAGCTACGATCCGGAAGCCGGGGAGTCACCGCTGAAGTCCGGTACGATAGCCGGAGACGGAAGCCTGACGCTGCGGCTGTACTACACGAGGAACAGCTACGACGTGACATACAAGGTGGACGGAGAGGCATATGAAGGCGCAGAGAGCTACAGGTACGGCGAGCAGGTAAGCATCAAGGCAGAGCCGGTGAAGGAAGGCTACACGTTCAGCGGCTGGAGCATCCCGGATGCGTTCGAGATGCCGGCAGAGGACGTGGAGATAACCGGAACATTCACGGCCGACGGCGACACGAAGTATAAGGTAGAGCACTATCTGGAAGGCCTGGACGGGAAGTATGCGGTGGAGCTGACAGAGGATCTGACCGGAGAGACGGATACGCTGGCGACGGCGAACCCGACGACATTCACAGGATTCACATATGACAAGGAGTCCGAGAAGAACGTGACGGAAGGGACGATTACGGGAGACGGCAAGCTCGTACTGAAGCTGTACTACGCGAGGGATGAGCATACGGTGACGTACCTCGTGGACGGTGAACAGTATGGAGAGATAGACACCTACAAGTACGGCCAGGACATCGACCCGCTGAGGGATAGGCCGACGAAGGAAGGCTATACGTTCAACGGCTGGAACGGCACGCTGCCGGATAAGATGGGAACCGAGGACATCACGATTACTGGAACATTCACCATCAACAGCTACAACGTGACCTACGTGCTGGACGGCGTGCAGTATGGAGCCCAGGAGACCTATGAATACAACAGCGACGTGACGGTAAGGCCTGCACCGGAGGTAGCGGCAGGGTACCACTTCAGCGGCTGGAGCCAGAAGGAAGACTTCAAGATGCCGGCTGACAACGTGACGATAGAAGGAAGCACGATAGCGAACGACGATACGAAGTACCGGGTAGAGCACTACAAGGAGAACGTGGACGGGACATTC
>NZ_JABFCH010000062.1:0-1103 GCF_017566055.1 Extibacter sp. GGCC_0201
GTGACGCTGTTCACCGCGGACTGAAGCTGTCCGCTTAAGGCGGCGCTGTCAATCTCTACATTTATTTTATATTTCTGTTGATTGAGTTGTTCGTACAGTGCGTCTGTATTCAGTACAGGCTGTACGTTTATGTTATATTGTTCACTCAATGGAATCCTCCCTTCTTTCATTTGGTTTGGAAAAGATTCTACAGATATCACATCTGCACGGGACGCTTATCCAGATGGCAGTACCGTCGTCATGTTCTGCCGCATACCGCCCCGCGGCTTCTAAATCTTTTACATTGCTGTCGGCGACGACGGTCAGACCTTCCAGCGCGTCAAATCTGACACCGAGGACTTTTACATAATCATTGCTGTCCATATATCACACCTCCGTGCATGACGCTGTATCAATCTGTTTCCTTGTTACGGGCTTCCCGCACATGGGCGGCCTGTGCCGGGCTGTACGTATCTTTTACGTATTCCAGAGCTTCCCTGAGGTTCAGCAGCTTCGGGTCCACGGCTTCTATTTTTTTCGTGGCGGCAAGAAGGAGGGCGGTGAGCACGTCTTCTTTTTCGTGGATGAGCTGCTGCTTTCTGAACTCTACCATCTTTTCCGTGTCCGAGAGGATGCCGTACATCTGGATGACGGCCTCTTTGTACGGGCAGGATGGGATAGAGTCTTTATCCTGTTCAAAGAACTCGTCGTAGAGCTTCATAAGCTCCGCATCTTTCGTGACGGCTTCGTAGATGTTCTCTGCGATTTCAGTCTTTCCGCCCTCAGTCTCTTTGACCTCGAAGGCGATGCCGTCCATGCAGTGCAGGAAGAATACGTTGATGAGCATCATGTCGGCATAGTAAGGGGTATAGCTTACGCGTCCCTCGCCGTCTGCCGTGAAGTATCCTTCTGCCAGCTCCTGGGGCATGAGTATCCTGTCCTCCATGGACAGGGTTGTCTTGATTGCCGGGTTTTCCTTTTTCATTGATTCTTTTCCTCCTTTTTCGGTTTGCTTACTTTCCATTTCCTGTATGCGTACTGTGTCTCGGATTTCAAGTACCAGCATACGATCTTCCCTTTCTTGTCGGGCCGCTCGGACTCACAGATGTGGACCGGCTGGCAGC
>NZ_JABFCH010000063.1:0-1067 GCF_017566055.1 Extibacter sp. GGCC_0201
TGTAGGTTTGTCAAACATTTGTTACAGTGACCGTAAATAATCCTTTAAGACCTCATTCGGTGTTTTCCAGCCTAGAGGGCGCATGGGGAAATTGTTATAGTCCCTACGGTTATACACCTTCAGCTGCGCAGCAAAGTCCTCAAAGGAATAGAACAGATGGGTCGCATAAAAACGCTCATTGTCTTTCCGATGGCTGCGCTCTACCTTCCCGTTGTGACGAGGGGTAAAGGGACGGATGACCTTGTGCTTTATCCCATGTGTTTCCAAGCGCTTTTGGAAGAGGGTCGGCTTGTCCCGGTGAGAAGTAAAGCGGTTGGTGAACTCCGATCCATTATCCGTCTGGATGCACGCGATGGAGAGGGGGAACGCTTTTACGAGGTGTTCCACAAACTGCGCGGAAGAATAGGTGCTGTGTTCCTCAAAGGCTTCCACGAAGCGCCATCTGGAATACTCGTCAATGGCAGTGTACTGGAAGAACTGCTTCCCGATGACCCTGCTGTTTTTGAGGCAGGCGGAAGGGACGAATTTCACATCCACCTGAATACGCTGGCCGGGATACTCCATCTGCTCATAGGGCTTGGGGATGTACTTTGGATTGGGCGGATGGACGGCCATGATGCCCCGTTTTTTGAGGAAGCGGTAGAGTCCGGTGATGGAGCGGGAATAGCCGCGCTGCCTGAGCTTGACCCAGAAGACGACCAGTCCGGCATCCGGGTTGCGGCGGCGCATATCCGAGATAAGCTTAGCCTCCTGAGGGGTATGCTGGCTGGGGTGATGGTGAGGCCGTCTGGAGCGGTCACGCAGGGAATCCATGGAGCCGTCAAAGCGGCGTTTCCAGCGGTAGATATACTGCCGGTTGGTCTTGAATTTGACAGCGGCCTTGGTGACGCCATGCTTCTCAGCGTATCGGATCAGGGATAGACGGTATCTCATATCTTGTGTTATACTAGCCATAGCAGGGAACTCCTTTTTTGTTTGTTTTTGTTGTGGTGACTAAAATATAACACAAAAGGCAGTATCTCTGCTTTTTAAATATTCAGTTGTAACACATGTATTGTAATCCTACA
>NZ_JABFCH010000064.1:0-802 GCF_017566055.1 Extibacter sp. GGCC_0201
ATCCTCTGTCACTTTAGGCACGGAAGTCGTATTATCACTGTTCAGATAATACGTATGGTGGTCTGCGGCATTATCATATGTCTCAGCAAATTTGCTGAATACGATATTGGTCCCGATTATCGCCTTCGTGCTTTTCGAGTCGGAAGCGGTATCCAGATAGGAAAGCCCCGGTGCTTCTACATCCTGCAGATACTTGTTTACGTGCCCTGTTACGAAGCTGCCCTCCACGTTCTCGCCTGGCTTATAGTTGAGCTTGATGTTCAATTCCAGCTTCGCCGTGTACATAAGCAGTTCCAGACGCTCCTGCTCATCCGCGTTCAGGCCCTTCCCCTCTTTCCAGATGTCTAGCAGGTCGGCCGAATCACGACGGTAATAATCGGCAAGGCTGACCGTGTCCCCCGGTCTGAAGTAGTCTGTGCCCTCTTTGTTCTTGTACAGCGTCTTCACGACCTTTTCCGGATCCAGGAAAGGGTTATCTTTTGCCTTGATTTCTATGGTGAACCCGACAAATGTCTCCCCCTCCCGTTTAGGCGCCTTGAAGCCGTCTGAAAAAACGATCCTGTTATTATCCTCCAGAAGGTCGAAGCTCCCGTCTCCCTTCACGATTACGTTATCCGGATTATTTTGGTCCACAAATTCAGCATTATTTACTATCTGTCCGCTTATTTTCTCCGTCGTTATATCGATAGCCCGCTGGCTGTGCTTTCCGTCTTTATCAACGACCCGCATGAACAGGACATATTGGAACGGGCTGATCTCGCCTCTGTTTTTAAAGTCCTCATTGAACCAGGAGTAGCTGCCC
>NZ_JABFCH010000065.1:0-708 GCF_017566055.1 Extibacter sp. GGCC_0201
CATCATAGCCCAGGATCGCATACACTGCATAATTCTTTGTCTCGTAATCCTTGCGGATCGTCACATACATGCAGTCCACGAACAGGAATGTATAGAACTTTTTCAAAGGCCGGTTCTGCCATTCCGTCAGCTCGTCCAATACCTTATCGGTAATCTCTGAGATCGTTTCATGGGAGATGGAGAAGCCATAGATATCTTCAATCGTGTCCGAGATGTCCCGCTGGCTCAGGCCTTTGGCATACATGGATATCACCTTATCCTCAATCCCCGAAACATCCCTTGTCCGCTTGGGAATCAGCTGGGGTTCAAAGCTCCCGTCACGATCCCGGGGCACATCAACGGGAATCTGGCCATAAGAGGTCTTTACATGTTTTGAGGTATAGCCGTTCCTTCTGTTGTCAGTGTCCTTGTAGCCATGCTCGCCCGCCTCGTAACCGAGATGCCCCTTCAGCTCTCCCTGGAGCATGGTTTCGAACATTGGGCCGAAGATTTCCTTAAGTGCCTCCTGCATATCTTCTTTCGTCTTCGGCTGGTAGTGCTCCATAATTGCCTGGGCAATCTCGGTACCCTTGGTGTTCTTCTTTTTTCTTGCCATAAGTGCTGTACTCATCTTTCTTTTTCCTTTCTGTGAGCATAGCACACCTTATACATAAAACAAAGTGTGCAATTAGATTAGTTTCTTAATTACACACTTTATCTTACACGACC
>NZ_JABFCH010000066.1:0-697 GCF_017566055.1 Extibacter sp. GGCC_0201
CCGGCCTGGGGACAATGTCAGGTGGGGAGTTTGACTGGGGCGGTCGCCTCCGAAAGGGTATCGGAGGCGCTCAAAGGTCCTCTCAGGATGGTCGGAAACCATCCGCAGAGTGCAAAGGCATAAGAGGGCTTGACTGCGACACCGACGGGTGGAGCAGGTACGAAAGTAGGACTTAGTGATCCGGTGGTATAAAGTGGGATTGCCATCGCTCAACGGATAAAAGCTACCCTGGGGATAACAGGCTTATCACTCCCAAGAGTTCACATCGACGGAGTGGTTTGGCACCTCGATGTCGGCTCATCGCATCCTGGGGCTGAAGTAGGTCCCAAGGGTTGGGCTGTTCGCCCATTAAAGCGGTACGCGAGCTGGGTTCAGAACGTCGTGAGACAGTTCGGTCCCTATCCGGCGTGGGCGTAGGATATTTGAGAGGAGCTGTCCTCAGTACGAGAGGACCGGGATGGACCGGCCGCTGGTGTACCTGTTGTTCTGCCAAGAGCATGGCAGGGTAGCCAAGCCGGGACGGGATAAACGCTGAAGGCATCTAAGCGTGAAGCCCCCCTCGAGATGAGATATCCCTAACGCGAGTTAGTAAGACCCCTTGAAGACGACGAGGTAGATAGGGCAGAGGTGGAAGTGCAGCAATGCATGGAGCTGACTGCTACTAATCGGTCGAGGGCATGACCAGAATGATGGTGGA
>NZ_JABFCH010000067.1:0-653 GCF_017566055.1 Extibacter sp. GGCC_0201
CATAAGAGCTATATCGGGCAGGTGCATCAGCCCGTAGCAGAGGGAATCGCCGGCTTCTGTTCTGAGATGATGGAGGCAAACGATGCGTACGGAGGCTGCCTCCGCCAGTATTTTTCAGACGGAATGACCGTGGACGAAGATAAGTGGAAAAGCGAGCATGAGGCTTTGAAAGCGCATTATGACCAGCTTAATTCCACGCTGACCTATATCATAGAAACGATACGGAGCATGGTCTCTATGGGGGGACGCCCTGGGGCTGTCTATACGGATATGAGCGGCTATCAGCGTATCGCCAATTCCTATCGTGAGGAGCTGGAAACCCTTTATGAGATTATAGAGGAGTACAGGGAAAATATCGAGAAGATTGGCGAGATGCTGATAGCCACATCAGGCATATATGAGGGAGCACAGCGCATGCAGAAGGTGCTGGCATCCGCCATATCGGCCATGTCCTGCGTGGGCTACAATGGGGCAACGAACGAATATGTCATAGTGCCGGTGAACCTGCAGCTGTTTGCGAAGATTGAAAAGGAAAGGCAGGAGATCCTCATAGCGAAGGTGCTGAACAAGCAGCTCGGTGACGAGCTTCTGGGAGAAGAGGAGTTCATGGCGCTTGATGCAGAAGAACAGCTGGAGTATGTCGACAAGGTGGC
>NZ_JABFCH010000068.1:0-627 GCF_017566055.1 Extibacter sp. GGCC_0201
TCCAGCTTATTCCCCCCTGCGTCATAGGAAAAGACTTTGATCGTCTCTGCCGGATTATCTTCCAGGGAAAGGTCGAATGATTTCAGGACATCTACGTTAACCTCTTTTTCATTGCCATTCACAGGTTCGTATCCTATTGTTACTTTTACGCCGGCATACTTGTCTTCCGGCTGCAGATTGGTCCCTGCTTCACTTAACAGTATATTTCTCGGTATGGTTATATAGGAATCGGGTGTGATATCCTTCCACACGGCCTGAAGCTGTATGCTCTTATTATTTGCACCAGGCCCTGATGCAAATTCGTAGGCTGCCGGCTCCGCCCCTTGTTTGATCATGTAGCCCGGTTTTGGCACCCAGCCTCCGGAGTCGTCAAGCTCCTTGACCGTCCAGTAATCGAGCACCTTTCCTGCCGGACACTGGGATGCCGTCGGGAACTGGATGGCCGCCCTGTTATGTCCATCGTAAGTTCGATAGACGGTCGGATCCTCGATACCTGTAAATGGGCTTCCATCCTCCTCCAGATAAGTGACCGTCAGCCCACGGTCATATGCCACCCTGGCGAGCTCCTGATCATCCTCTGTCACTTTAGGCACGGAAGTCGTATTATCACTGTTCAGATAATACGTA
>NZ_JABFCH010000069.1:0-627 GCF_017566055.1 Extibacter sp. GGCC_0201
TCCAGCTTATTCCCCCCTGCGTCATAGGAAAAGACTTTGATCGTCTCTGCCGGATCATCTTCCAGGGAAAGGTCGAATGATTTCAGGACATCTACGTTGACCTCTTTTTCATTGCCATTCACAGGTTCGTAGCCTATTGTTACCTTTACGCCGGCATACTTGTCTTCCGGCTGCAGATTGGTCCCTGCTTCACTTAGCAGTATATTTCTCGGTATGGTTATATAGGAATCGGGTGCGATATCCTTCCACACGGCCTGAAGCTGTATGCTCTTATTATTCGCACCAGCCCCTGATGCAAATTCGTAGGCTGCCGGCTCCGCCCCCTGTTTGATCATGTAGCCCGGTTTTGGCACCCAGCTTCCGGAGCCGTCAAGCTCCTTGACCGTCCAGTAATCGAGCACCTTTCCTTCCGGACACTGGGATGCCGTCGGGAACTGGATGGCCGCCCTGTTATGTCCGTCGTAAGTCCGATAGACGGTCGGATCCTCGATGCCTGCAAATGGGCTTCCGTCCTCCTCCAGATACGTGACCGTCAGCCCGCGGTCATATGCCACCCTGGCGAGCTCCTGATTATCCTCTGTCACTTTAGGCACGGAAGTCGTATTATCACTGTTCAGATAATACGTA